>PMZP01000033.1 GCA_003170325.1 Candidatus Tayloriibacteriota bacterium | reverse complement strand
CTACTTGACTGATACTAACTTACATGATATCATAGTGGCAGATGAATGAAAATAATATAACGATCTTTGAAACAAAACATTGGAAGATTGTGCTCCTGCAGGACCAGCTCTACTTGGGTAGGTGTGTCGTCGCATTGAAGCGGCCGTGTCAGAATCTGGCAGACTTGAACGGGGATGAATTCCAGGACTGGCACGAAGTCGTGAAAAGGCTCGAGCTCCTATTCAGGGACACATTCGGGGCAGCGATGTTCAATTGGTCATGTCTCATGAATAAAAAGCCCGAGGCACGACAAATTCATTGGCACTTCCGACCGCGCTACAATAAGCCGGTTGAGGTTGGAGGGCGAACATTCGAGGATCCGAACTTCGGGCAGCATGCACTGACAGGGTCAAACGATGAGTCACTCGTGCCTAGGGAGGTGCTGGTCTCAATTATCGAGAGGCTACAGGGCAATCTCCAGAATAGTGGTAAATCCACACGGTGAAAAAACCATAAACTTTCGAACGCACCGCATGGCGAATCATGCGGTGTTTAACTTTGCATGATGTTATTGTACAAGCCCAACTTATGCGAAATCAGACGAACTATATCAATGGGGAAGGGCTATGGGAGGATTCAGGTCGGGAAGATACAATGTCGCACAATATATCTTGTACACCATGTCATATATTGCGAAGCCTAGGCACTTCCCTATTAATGGCAAAAAAAGACTCTGCCGCTAGATGGGCCGAGCATGGTTCCCCCTTTATGAGTTCGTCGAAATTAAATAATTCCCGACGTCGTACTCGCCGCTTGATGTTGCTCTATCTGTGTCACACCTTTTGAGATCAGCGGCACGATTATAGAATTCCAGAGAAACATCACCGGTGCCTTTAGATAATCATTCCAGATGGTCGATATTAGGCCTGCCAAATAGTTCCAGTTGTCCACAAAGGTCTGCGAGCCTACTATGCTGCGCAAATTGAGACCAAAGTAGGCTAGGAGCAAAAGGGCGATCAGGATGACGATGATCATCTTTATGAGTCCCCTGTTGCGATTTTTAAAAGCAATCATGATGAGACTATTATACCATTACACCATTATCAAGTGCCACCTTTTTAAAGGTACGACAATGGATTCAAATACGCGCTGAAGTCAGCAACAGGAATGGTGGCGCCTTGGCAATGTTTGCTCTGGGTGAAGAGCTTGATGACGGTTCCAGCCGTTGCGTAAACGCCGAAATGAAGATGAGGGCCGGTGGTATATCCAGTGTTGCCACTATAGCCTATAAGCTCACCGGTGGTGACTTGCTGACCAACGATCACGGATTGCAATGAAAGATGTCCATATAAGGTTGAGAGGCCGTTCTCGTGTTTGATCATTATCCATTTACCGTATGAATAACAGCCAGGATAAAGATCGGTATTCTCGACACCGACGATCACGCCAGAAAGCGCGGCCTTTACCGGAGTACCTATAGGCGCCCGGAAATCTACCCCGGGATGCCCGCTGCCGTTGTAGACCTGCGGATTGGCGGTGGAAAAATCTGTATTGCCAAAATATTGTGTTATACATGAAGCAAAATTATTAGATGGCGGAGGACAATCTTTTGGATAGGTATTATCTAGTGGCCATGCAAGCACGCCGGAACCTGTATGCGGAATTTGGCTGGCATTCACAGACAAATGCAATTGCGCCTCATACTGATTGATTTCCGCCTGCATAGCCGCTTCCTCGCTCTTCTTGGTCGCTAATAGCTGGCGGTATGACGATTCAGATTGGTTCGTCTGCTTCAATATCGCGTTCTTTTGGGCAACGGTTGAAAGCACGATAGCTCGCTGATCGCTCAATTGTCTATTCAGAGCCAGCAGGTCATTCTTGGCTCTTATAACAGCTTGTCGATTTGTTTCCAAGGATGATTTATCCCTATTCAGCGAGCCTATACGGTCATGAACGCTTTGCTCTAAAGCTTGAAGCGAGGTTAGATCATCCAAGGCCTGCGAGATTGAAGCACTTCCCAGTAGAATATATGGGACTGATTGACCGACCTGCTGTTCCAGGGTCACGAATGTCTGTCGGATTATCCTTTGATCATCCTCGATATTTCCCTGTTTCCGGTCAATCTGCATGCCCAGCTGCAAGACCTCATCATTCTTCGTCGAGATCTGATCCTGCGTCACAGCGATCTTGGCTTCAAGCTGCTTGCGGTTAAGGTCGATAGACTTAATAGCCGCAGACAATGTCGCAGCTTGAGTTCCGAGCGTATCGATCTGCTTCTGATACGATTTTATCTGCGACTCCAGATTGGCGATGTCGCTGTTACGTTGATCGATCTTGGCCTGCAGGTCGGCAGTAGCGGTGGTAGTGGATTGCGCTTTAGCACGTAAAGCAGGGAGCAGTAAAGAGGAAGGGGGAAGCAGTAACGTAACAACGATTATTAAAATGGCCGCGGAAAGTTTATTGGCATGAGTCATGTTTCATAAGTGGCACGCCTAACTTAGCTTCTTGATCGCTAAATGTATTCTATTCAACGTCTCTTCCCTTCCGAGGATAAAAGCGGATGTGAATGGATCCGGAGACTTATCCTGTCCGGTCAATGCCATGCGAAGTGGCCAGAGAACATCGCCCTTCCCTTCCGCTTCGGCGTAATTCCAGACGGCGACTTTAATTGATTCAGCAGTGAATGAATCGTCCGGAATAGCCATGACAAGTTCTTGGACTTTCTGTAGGTGTACAAGGGCCGCTTCACGTTTCGGATTCTTTTTCCAAAGCAGTGATAATGGTGCGTAGTCCTTCAAGCCGTGGACAAATCGCAATTCGCCATTATCGGCCAATAACTGCGGGATTTCTCCGAACGAAGAAATCTTTTCTCGCAATAAAGGTATACAACGCTTAAAGAGCGGACTGGAAGTCGCTAGCCATTCCGGGACAAAAGGCGAGGCATGCGATTGGAACTCGTCATTGTTCAATTTGGCGATGTACTGATGATCGAACCACTTTAGTTTCTCCTCGTCGAAGATAGCGCCGCCTTTCTGTACGCGATCCAGGGAGAATTCTTTTACTATATCGTCAAGAGTCAGCACTTCCCTATCGTCAGCTGGATGCCAGCCAAGCAGGGCCATGTAATTGACCAGTACCTCCGGTAAGAAACCGCGTTCGCGGTATTCGGTCATGGGTATGGCGCCATGGCGCTTGGAAAGCTTGGAACGATCTTTGGCGAGCAAGAGCGGTATGTGAGCAAATATGGGTATATTCTTGGCGCCTATGGCTTCATAAATCAAGATTTGTCTGGGTGTATTGGATATATGATCTTCGCCGCGGATAATGTGCGTCATGCCCATCTCATGGTCATCGACAACATTCACCAAATGAAAGACTGGTTCCTCGAGGCTTTTGGCGATGACAAAGTCTCCCAGCTCTGTCGTATCGAATTCGACTTGTCCGCGAATCAAATCGTTGAAGATGACCTTCTTCTTGGGGTTCTTAAATCTGATTACTTCAGCCCTGTCCCCAGCTTCTTTTGGAGTTTCCTTAGAGATAAAGGCATGACCTGAATCGATCAGCTTCTGAATGTATTTTTTGTAGATATCGGTGCGATCGGATTGTCGATAGAGCTCATCGTAATCGAGCCCGAGCCACTTTAAGCTATCGATAATGTTGTCTTCATACTCCTTCTTTGACCGCTCTTTGTCCGTATCTTCGATGCGCAGGATGAATTTGCCTTTATTCTGCTTGGCGAAAATGTATGCGAAAAGCGCTGTCCTATAGCTTCCGGCATGGAAAAGACCTGTTGGCGATGGTGCGAATCTGGTTATGACTGTCATGGCCTAAGTATATCGGTAATTGGCCGGCTATTCAATTGAAATCAACGCAAAGGAAAAGACCGGCATATCACCGGCCTTTTCGTACACTGGAGCCGAGCTTCTAGCTCCTAGCTCCTAGCTTCAAATAAATTATCCTTTGAGTCCCGCTCCAGCCGCAGTTGTGGCATGGAATACGTGCATGACGACATTGCCGATCGAATCAGTCAGAGGCTGGTCGGTGGTGGCGTTGAAAGTGCCTTTACCATCGTCGGTGTAGATGACGGCATAGTAGGTGCTTCCGTCAACCATCGCCTTGGTCAGAGTGATCTTGCCCGGATTGATGCCAGCATCGAAATGAGCCGATCCGATGACCGCGCCGGGCGTGCCATTGTTATCAGCCTGGACGACGACCCAACCCGGTTTTTCGAGCTGGACGGAGTTCAAATAAACGACGTTGCCCGGATACTGGTCGGTCATGCTGATGCGATTGACCGCGCCGGTGGTCTCATCGGTCGAACTAGCCAGACCAGTCTGGTTGGTGGTCGGGGCCTGGGAGCCTTTGCCTCCAAAGACCAGAACGCCGATGATGATAAGAACGATGATGACAATGACGGTCACAACCCATTGCCATGTCTTGACGCCTGTTGTATTAGGTTCCATATGGTTATTTAAAGCTATTTATAATGCTTGTAATTACGACTTTTTAGACGGTAAATATATCACTTTTCGTGTTGTAGTGCAATATCCAGTATCCCATCAGCTATAAGCTTGGCGCTGTCCAGCCTGGCGAAAGCTTTGGCCTTTTCCTTCATGGTAGCCGTCAAAACGGCTGAACTACAGATACGGTCTATCTCTTCGATCAGGATATGCGAGCTCAAATTGTTCTCTTCTATGACGGAAGCGGCTCCCGTTCGGGCATAGGCAAAGGCATTGTCCGTCTGGTCATGGGAAACGGAATGCGGCAATGGAATGATAATGGACGGAATGCCCCAGGCGGCGATCTCAAAGATGGTCGAACCGGCGCGAGTGACGATGACGTTGGCTACTCCTGTGGACATGCGAAGGGTAAGGTCGTTCAAGTAATCCATCGGGTGATACCGGTAGGCATAGGCATGTTCTTTGAGGATGACCGAAGCGGTCTCTTTGGCTTCCACGATATTCTTCTTGCCGGTTTGATGGATGATCTGATACTTGTTCAGGAGTTCAGGTAAGGCTTCCATAATTATGTCATTTATGGCCTGCGCGCCTTGTGAGCCGCCTAGGACGAGCACGACCGGCGTATTCTGCTCGAGCTTGAGGAATTCATAGGCGCCATTGGAGAGCGGTTGGACGATCTCGCTACGTATGGGATTGCCGGTGAAGGCTATCCTGTCAGGATGCTTGGGAAAATATTTTGCTGCATCGGAATACGACAAAGCGATCTTTTGGGCGAACTTTCCGGCCCAGGAATTGACCTTGCCCGGCCGGCTATCGGATTCATGGATAACCACGGGAATACGCAATAATTTGGCAGCAACTAATGCCGGGAAACTTGCATAGCCGCCCTTTCCAAAAACCACATCGGGATAGATCGAGAACATACGGATAATAGCGGTCAGAGTGCCGATAGCTGTCTTAAAAACGTCCGTAATATTCAGCACTGAGAAATAACGACGCATCTTACCGGCCGGTATGGCCACAAAGTCGATGTCATTGTCGAACAGAGCCCGAGGATTGTATTTAGACGGAGCCATGTAATAGAGCTTCGGTGGCAGGATCCTTCTCTCCTTGGCACGCTCGCGGATGGCTTCGGCCACGGCGATGATCGGATAGAAATGTCCGCCTGTTCCGCCTCCAGTGAATAGGATTTTCATGATTGGTCTATTTTACATTAATTTACCTTAGATTGCACAGCACCCTTTTGGCATTTTCTAACGCGCATATTTAGAAACATTGGCCACGATCCCCATGGTCGTCAAGGTGATGATGAGCGCTGTACCGCCATGGCTGACGAATAATAAGGGGACGCCGGATAATGGGATCAAACCGAGCATGGCTGCCATGTTCATGAATGATTCGGTGATGATGAGAACGGAGACCCCTATAGCAAGCAATCCTCCAAAAATATCCGGGCATCTGTTGCCGATCCGAAAAATGCTGGAGGCTAGAAGTATGTACATGGCCAGCAAGCCGATGCTACCGACGAAGCCGAATTCTTCGGCCGCCACCGCAAAAATGGAGTCGTCAGTCGGTTGAGGTAAATAACCGAACTTTTGGATGCTCTGTCCGAAACCGCGGCCGAATAATCGTCCTGATCCGATGGCGATCAGTGATTGGTTGATCTGATAGCCGGCGCCTTGCGAGTCCGCGTCGCGATTGAAATAGGTTTTGACACGCTCCAATGCGTATGGACGCACAAGAATCACTCCTCCTACCATGACGCCCATGAGAACCATGGCGATCGCTACATGCCGTAGTGGCATTCCGGCCACGATAAACATGATGAGACCTGTTCCGGCAATGATAAGCAACGTATCCGTATCGCGTTGAACCAAAAGAAGAACGCTCAAGATCCCGACGATGATCGCATATGGCAGAAGCCCATATCTCATCCTGGCCATGCGATCCTTGGCAAAATACGCCCAAGCTGCTAGGTAGACGATCACGGCGATCTTCAGAAACTCCGAGGGTTGAAAGGAGAGCGATCCGCCGATATTCAACCAGCGCGTTGCCCCATTCACATGCAAAGTCAGGCTGGGGATGAAAAGCAGGAGGTTGACCGCTATAGCGGCGATGAGAATGAACATAGCGCTTTTTCGCAGCCAGGAATACTTGATCTTCGAGAGCACGAAGAACATGATGACACCGATACCCAAACTTATGGCCTGCTTCATAGCGACGGTCCCGAAGCTGGCGCCGTTCTGCGCCAAAAGACCGAGAGACGCCGAGAGGAAGATGACAAAGCCGAATGCCGTCAAAACGCTCACCGATATGAGAAAGAAACGATCGATTCGTGGGCGCGCTGTCGGCATTTACTGGTCTATTGTAGCATCATTCTGGGTCGCAGCCGATACTTCCGAAGCAGCCGATCCCTCCGTAGCAACGTTCGTCAATTTGAACGACTCGATATCCTTTCTGACCTGCTCATATTCCGGCAAGTCCGTCACTTTTCCGATGCCCAAATGCGACAGCAAATCGAGAGTCGTCTTGTACAAATAGCTGCGGGCATCTTTAGGATTATCAACACGATCTACCAAGCCGCGAATGAGTAGGCTTCTTAAAATGAACTGCGAATTTACGCCTCGGATATAATCTATGTCCGCGCGCGATATCGGACCTTGATAAAGGATGATAGAGAGAGTCTCTAGTCCGGCCTTGCCCAAATCGCGCGTCAGTTCCTCTTTTGTCATCTGCTCGATGATTGGCGAGAGCTCTTTGGCAGTTCCCAGCATGACCTCTTCGTCAGTCTGCACGAGCGAGAGTCCCCTTCCTTTCAAGGTCGACTCCAATTCTAATAGACCGGTTCCAATCGCCGCCGCATCGGTATTCAACAAAGCCGCCAGCTTTTTCAGCGAGACCGGCTCGGCTTTCCAGAATAGGATGGCTTCGATTTGAGCGGATAGGTTCATACAGTTATTATAACAGAAACAAACCTCATACTACTAAGGGCCTTCGGCAATATATTGCGTGGCAAGTCGATAGGTAGCATGGTGTCCATTTGTGACCACTACAGTTGAGTGTAGTCAGAAATAATCAATATCTCGGCACTCCCACTTCCTTGGTCTCCATCTGGATATCGCCGAATTGCGATTCCTGTGAGACCATGAGAACGCCATTCTTGACCAGTTCCAACATGGCCAAGAAGCTGACTATCACATTCACGCGCTCGGCTTTATGCTCCGATGTGAACTGCTTGAAGCTCATCTTGAGCTGACTTGTGATCCTGGTCGTCAGATTGCCGATCATATCTTCCAGACTGATAACCTTGCGCACCAGGTGTTTTGGCAAAACTTCTTTTTTTGGAAGCCGGTTTATCAAGTCCTTCAATGAGAACAACGCCTTTTCCAAAGTGAATTGCGGGTCCGGAATGAAAATCGGGCTCACCACACGCGATTGTGATTGGCCAAAAATCATCTCGTTACCAAACAGCTTTTCTACGTTCTTGCTGGCATCCTTGATCCGTTGGTAGATCTTCAGTCGCGTTTCCAGGTCATGAATATCGGCCTGTTCTTCTTCCGTCAGATTCAAGCCAGGAAGAAGCGATTTCGATTTTATGAGAAGAAGCGTCGAGGCCACCAGGATGAAATGGGCCGATTCGGCCATGGGCAGAGTCTCGAACTGCTTGACGTGCTCGATGAAATCATCCGTTACTTTGGATAATGATATATCGCTGATGAACAGCTTATGTTTCTCTATGAGGTCCAGGAGAAGATCAAGCGGGCCCTCGAACGATTGTGTCTTGACTGTGAAAGTCATAAAACGCCTATTGCCTTTTTTACCTCAATCAGTTTCACGCTGGCCTTCTCATTCGCTGCCTTCGCCCCTTCTTCCAAAACTTTAACAACGTTTTTCACAGCACCGACCAATTTTTCACGGCGCTCACGCAGAGGTTTGATAAATGTATCAGTATCTTCAATGAGAGCTTCTTTCAAGATCTTGTACTTGCCCTTATTGGTTTCATAGAGGGCTTTCAAATCCCCTTCTGATCTGAATAATTTGTGGATGGCGTAGACATTGGCGGGCACTCCTCCGGCTTCCGGTCCATTTGAATCAGTGACGATACTCATGACCGTCTTCTGTATCTCTTCTCTTGAAGCGAATAACGGAATGGTATTGTTGTAGCTCTTGGACATCTTGCGCCCGTCGATGCCAGGCACGGTCGCAACCGATTCGAGGATAAGAGGCTCCGGTAATTTGAAAGTATCGCTCTTGAAGATATGATTGAACTTCAGTGCGATGTCTCTGGCATACTCCACATGCTGTTTCTGATCCTGCCCGACCGGTACTACATCTGTGTCGTACAGCAGAATGTCCGCGGCCATTAGGACCGGATAATTGAACGTGCCGACATTGATCTCCTTACTCTTCGCTTCAGCGTCTTTGAATGCATGCGCGCGTTCGAGATAAGGCATCGTTACTATAGTATCGAAAATCCATGCAAGCTCCGTGTGAGCCGGTACATCGCTTTGCTTGAAAATGATGGACTTCTTCGGGTCTAGGCCGATGGCCAAATAGTCCAGCACCAAATCCAGAGTGAGCTCCCGCATTTGGTCGGCATCCTGGATCAGATTCAACGCGTGGTAATCAGCGATGAACAGATGGCAATCATACTGACCCAAAGTCTGCGCATCCACGAATTGCTTCATGGCACCAAAATAATTACCGATGTGAGGTCGGCCTGTGGGCTTGACTCCAGAAAGGAGGTTCTTTTTCATATGACTATGATACCAAGAAACGGGAATATCTGAAAGGATAGTCTTTTTTATTTAGATCCCCTCCACTTTCAGCCCATCGATCAGCCTTTGCGCTTCCTTGGATAGCTTCTTTGGCATAATGACGTGGGTGACTATCAACAGATCACCGCGCCTACCGCCTGTTCCAAATATGCTTCCTTGTGATTCATACGGCACTCCTTTTCCTTTGACGCGGAGAATCTCACCATGTGAAGTGCCTGCTGGTATTTTCAGTTCTATCTCACCATCGAGAGTATTCACAGGTAAAGTGCCCCCGACTAATGCCGTAGTCAATTTGATGCGCAATTCCATGACAAGATTTATCCCTTCTTTGCGCATACTTGGGTGACCATTGACCCAGACTCGGACGATGAGGTCGCCTTTTCCTCCCTGTCCATTCTCGCCTTTGCCACTGACTCGCAAGCCTTGGCCATTATCTATGCCTGGCGGAATCTTCACCGATATCTTGTCATTATTCACATTCAACTCCTTCTCTATGCCGAAAATTGCGTCTTTGAATGAAAGTTCGACGTCTACAGTAATGTTCGCGCCTTTCCTCGGTCTGCGTCTACCGCCACCGAAAAATTCTCCAAAGATATCTCCGAGATCGAACTCCACTCCGCCATTTCCTTGCTGGAATCCGGAGAAATCGAAGCCGCCGAAGTCCTGCGGATTGAAGCCACCGAATCCGCCAGCCCCGTTGAAACCACCCTGGCCGCCGTTGAATCCCGCACCAGCTGGTCCGGCAGAGCCGAACATATCATATTGCTGGCGCTTCTTATCATCAGAAAGAACAGAGTAAGCTTCGCTGGCTTCCTTGAATTTCTGCGAAGACGCGGGGTTATTCTTGTTCTTGTCAGGATGATGCTCATGCGCCAATTTCCTGAACGCTTTTTTGATATCGTCCTGCGAGGCACCTTTATTTACTCCGAGTGTTTTATAGTAATCTTTCATAGATTTTTACTTCTTCTTCCCTTGATTTCCTTGATCACTCGGATCTTTTAAGTCCGGCGATTGGATGGGGCTCTGGATTCCCGATGACCAGTTCGCTTCGATCTTCCGCGACTTCTTCTCGAACTCGCCAAGGTTGTAACCGATAGATTGATACAGCTGTTTCATATGCTCCGGCGTGAATACGTATGTTGTCTTCGCGTCGCCAGAATCGACGATGACGAAGAACACGTCGTTGGAATAAGCGATCATCACTCCTTGGCAGAAGTGTTTGGCCATCGTGGCCAGATTGATTTGGTTTGGGTTCATGGTTGTTGAATTTATTAGTCGCTAGTAATAATAGCTTCGCTCTTGACACCGTTACGTTGACCATGTTAATGTACAATCAGCAGTAACTGTTTTTTGAGAAGTCAGTACTTCTCCATACAAGGCTTGGCGGCTTTGTGTGTCGGATGTTGAATAATCCAATCGATGAAAGGATAATTATATGAGGATCTACGAAATAATTTCCCTTGGTTCAGTTGTTATTTGTTTGATGTGGTGCATCATCGGAGCCAGTATCATGTTCGGTCAACTAGAACGCCTGCAGGACATTTCAGTACAATACGCATATTCTAGGAGAGAAATGCCTATCGATGTGAGGCAAATGATTACAAAAACCTATTTTTTCTCCGTGCTGCTGTGTGGCCCGTTGATTTGGCTGTGGTGGTTTTGTGTCGGAAGACCAACTGCTCGCTACCTATTTCTAAACGAAGACTAAATGATCATCTCCACCAGCCGCCGACCACCCTTCGCGGGCGTGGTCGGCTTTTTTATTTCAACTTACTTCTTCTCCTTAAACTCCGCATCCTTAACATTTCCATCGCTACCGGTTTCTGGACCCTTGCCGTTGCTAGGGCCCCCTGGATTGCTTCCAGATGAATTTGGCCCACCAGGACCGCCTTTCTTCATGTCATTCATAGCGTCTTCCAATGGATTCTTGCCAGCACCGCCTTCTGCAGCGCCAGCATCCTTGTTCATATACTGCCCGATCTTCTGAATTTCGGTCGATAAAGCCTCGGTAGCCTTTTTAATAGCTGGTAAATCAGTCTTGTCTTTGACCAACTTCAAGTCAGCCACCTTATCCTCAATTCCCTTTCGAAGATCAGCTGGTACTTTCTCACCAGCGTCCTTCAAAGCCTTCTCTGAAGTGTAGATCAATTGCTCGGCGATGTTGCGAGCCTCGACAGCTTCATGTTTGGCTTTGTCTTCCGCTTCGTGTGCAGCCGCCTCATTCTTCATCTTCTCGACTTCTTCTTTAGACAACCCTGAAGAAGCAGTGATCTTGATAGAGTTGGCCTTGCCGCTAGCTTTGTCCTTTGCAGTCACATTTAATATTCCGTTGGCGTCAACATCAAATGTAACCTCCACTTGCGGCATGCCTCGAGGCGACGGTGGAATACCGTCAAGAATAAATCTGCCTAGAGATTTGTTATCAGCAGACATCGCTCTTTCACCTTGTGTGATATGGATCTCCACCGAGGTCTGATTGTCAGCGGCAGTCGAGAATATCTGTGAGCGTTGGGTAGGAACGGTCGTATTCTTTTCGATCAATTTTGTTGCAACTCCGCCAAGCGTTTCGATCCCGAGAGAAAGTGGTATGACGTCCAAGAGCAATACGTCTCGGACTTCACCACCCAATATTCCGCCTTGAATAGCGGCGCCCACCGCAACCACCTCGTCGGGATTCACTCCCATGTGAGGATCTTTTCCGAAGAACAGTTTGACTGCATTCTGCATAGCCGGCATGCGCGTCTGGCCGCCGACTAGGACGACTTCATTGATCTCGCCAACTTTGAATGGAGAGGCTTCGATAGCGCGCTTGGTTATCATCATGGCGCGGTCTATGAATTCCTTGCACATCTCCTCTAGCATGGCGCGAGTCATAGTGACCAGGAGGTGCTTCGGTCCATCTGCGCCGGATGTTACGAATGGGATATTGATATCAGTCTGCATCGCTGTTGAAAGCTCGATCTTGGCTTTTTCCGCAGCTTCATCTAGTCTCTGCAAAGCCAACGGGTCTGACTTCAAGTCGATGCCGTTCTCTTTCTTGAATGTATCTGCCAGCCAATTGACGATTTTTGCGTCAATGTCGCGACCGCCGAGGTGCGAGTCACCGTCCGTAGACTTGACTTCGATAGTATCTCCGCCGACATCCAAGACTGATATGTCGAATGTACCGCCTCCAAAGTCGAAGACGGCGATCTTCTCATCTTTCTTCTTGTTAAAGCCGTAAGCCAAGGCTGCGGCAGTGGGCTCATTGATGATTCTCTTTACATCGAGACCCGCAATCTTACCGGCGTCTCTGGTAGCTGCTCTTTGCGAATCATTGAAGTATGCCGGCACCGTGATNNGTGATGACTGCTTCTGTGATCTTCTCACCCAGTCGTGTTTCCGCGTCAGTCTTCAATTTCTGTAAGATCATGGCAGACACTTCCTCAGGTCTAAGCCATTTACCTGACAAGTTGACTTCAATGCCGCCAGTCGCCGACTTCCTGACATCGAATGATACATTTTTGATATCCTTCTGTACCTCTGGGTCGTCAAAGTTGTGACCCATGAAGCGCTTAATCTGAAAGATCGTATTCTTGGGGTTCGTCACCGCCTGCCTCTTGGCAAGCAATCCTACGAGCCTTTCGCCTGTTTTNNGTTTTAGATTGGGCGACAATCGAGGGCGTTGTGCGTGCCCCCTCCGCGTTCTCTAAGACTCTCGGTGTTCCGGCTTCCATGACGGCCACTGCCGAGAAAGTCGTTCCGAGGTCTATTCCGATGATTTTGGACATGATTATGTGGTTATTGACAATTTATTAATACTTTGTTAATATACATACAGGCTAGTACGATCTCTGAAATCTGTTGGATTGTAGTAGTGGAATCGCAAAGCATGTCGCTTTGTTATTCTTCAGACCACAATTCAATTAAATTATGAACTTATTTTTTCTTCTGTGCCTATCAATTATTGGTGTGAGCATGTTGAATGGCCTAA
>PMZP01000054.1 GCA_003170325.1 Candidatus Tayloriibacteriota bacterium | reverse complement strand
GCTGCGGAGACCACTTCCTTGATGTTGGTCGTATTCTATTGTTTTGTCCCAATCGTCAGACTACTAGCAGTGCAGCGGTAGATTTTTATAGAGATAAAAGTATTAAGAATTGGAAAGAGAGAGCAGCAATGGGAGTTTATCATGTAGTACTAACAAATTATGCTTATGCCGCATTAAGTGGTAACGGAGCATCTTGCAGAAGTTCGGAAACTCGACTCAAAGAACTTGAGCAAGGTCTTGGTATAATTTAGAGAATTACGTCCGTCATCGTCAGTCTCGGCTGGAAGATGAGCCAGAATTGTATAAGAGTTTGAGTTTTTCGAGCCCACGATGCAATTGCACGGCGGTAGCGTTCTTGGTCTGGCCCAAGAGGAGAGATATCTCCTCGAGATTCAGAAGCTGGACGTATTTCATGCGCATCACTTTTTTGAATTTTTTCCGGCAAGCGCTGGATGAGCGGGAAGGCCATCTTTCCGCCCAGGGTATTGAAAGGATTCTCCGAATCGGTTCCGCTCGGCTCGTACCCGTTTTCGAGCATGGCATCGAGCGAGGCATTCTTGTTCTTCTTCTTTCGGTATTGATCGACTATGAGATTGTTCAATATGTGATAGAGGAAGGCTCTCATGGTCTGGATCTTTCCTCCCCGGACGATGTAAGACCAGGTTTTCAAAAAAGTGTCTTGGACCATATCTTCGCCCACGGCATGGTCGCGAAGCTTGAAAAAAGCGTAGGAGTTGAGCCCTTTTCCGTAATCATTATGAGCGGAGGTCAAGGCTTCTTGTTGTTTCGTCTCCTTTTTAGTCATAACCATAAGTATAGAGCCGTATCACGGCATATTTCATTACGAGGCTATTACAGAGTGCTGTAAAAATGGCGATTCGTCTATAGTATCCGTTAGTCGGCATTACAGCGCCATTGACAGGAGTGATCACCTTAAGCATAAATATAGCATATTTCATCTTTTATTGTAAGTCTTGATGATTTGTAATGATTCGGTGTAATGATTCGGATTCTCTGGCGGCATTATGTCATATGAAAACCCAAAAAAAGGAAACAGGAGCGACGCTTGATCCAGTCAAATCGGATTTCTTCGATCGCTCGTGGGAACAGAGCTGGACTTATATCAGAACCGTAGTCGATGTGGTGCATGAGCCGATCCTCGTTCTGGACAAGGATTTCCGGGTGACGGCGGCCAATGGGCCTTTCTATCATACTTTCCAGGTTGAACCGAGCGAAACCGAGAAAAAGATCGTCTATGATCTCGGCAATGGTCAGTGGGATATACCATCCCTGAAGAAATTGCTCGAAGATATCTTGCCCAAGAACACCTTTTTCAAAGGCTTTGAAGTATCCCATGATTTCCCGTCCATCGGGCATAAAGTCATGATGCTGAACGCGCGCCAGATACATATTCAGAAGGAGACGACCTCACATGCTTTGCCGGCTATCATCCTCTTAGCCATGGATGACGTGACGGATATGATGAATGTGGCCAAGAGACTGGCAGACCATACAAATCAATTTGAGGCGGAGCTCTCGGAACGGACGCGGAAACTGGAGATCAATTTTGTGAAATTACAAAAAGAGATGACCTCGATGGCTAAGAGATAGCTGTAATATTATGCCTGAACGCTCGGCGACAATTATATAAAGGTCGCATTATTAGCAATTAGCTTATCACCATAATGATCAAAACAACTACAATTATCGTCTTAGCGGCTTTTCTCGCCGTGAGTTCGGCCGGGATGACCAGCGTGAGCGCAGAGACGACAGCTACAATGCCGACCCTCTATAGCCAATCCGGCGTAGCCGTGAATGTGAGCACCAATACCTATCTACCGGCTGGCTGGTATTTTCTACAACCGGGCGGCGCGGCCGCGAGTCAGGTCTACTACTACGGTAACGGGACATTCTACAATGCCAACACCATGACCTACGGCGGCAGTATCGGCGATCCGAACGGAACGGCTGGTGTCGTCCTGAACTACACTTCTCCCGTCGGAACTCCCGGCTTTCCGAATACCGGTGCCGGCGGAAATTCCGCCATGGTCTGGATGACTCTCATCCTTTCCGGAATGGTCGCAGTAGCTGGCCTAGCATTTCTCGCCAGTTCCCGCCCCAGGCTTGTCCTAAAAAGACAATAACCTTCTGAAGCTACGCCGATCTGGCGAGCTCAAAGGACGCTTGCAAACAACGGATGCTATGAGAGCATCCGTTGTGTCGATGAGGAAAGTGCAAATGGCCATGAATCAAGGACGTGAATAAACAAAGACTCATAATGTACTCTATCGTCGGCGTCGTCACGGTCATTGCCGCCGTGGTTTTCGTATCGACTTACGTCAAGGCCGTGGTATATGTTTCAGATAGCGGATCATTGGGCACGATCGACGTGTCGCAGGCAGAGAGCCAAGGTTACGTCGCTGTTTCAATGTCCACCGAAGCGACTTCAACAACTGCCGCAGCCGTGGCGGCCTCGACTTCGGCCGAAACTTCCTCGACTTCAAGCCATATTTCAATACCGACGAAGCCTAAATATATTCCACCCGATTTTCCTGCGCATTTGAGCATACCGAGCCTCGCGATCGAGGCCTCCGTCCAGGAGTTGGGTCTGAAAGCCAACGGAGACTTGGGCTCTCCCAGCAATTTCGTCGATGTCGGTTGGTATGCCGCCGGCACCATTCCCGGCAAAACGGGTAGCGCCATCATCGACGGCCATGTCGATAACGGCCTGGCTCTATCGGGAGTATTTAAGCATTTAACTGATGTCGTTGTCGGCGATAATGTCTATATCACTACCCACGGCGGCGCCAAGCTCCATTTCACCGTCACCGACATCCAGTCATTCGACTACAAGAATGCTCCGCTCGATCTCATCTACAATCAAGACAACGGCATTTACTTAAAATTGATAACCTGTGGCGGAGCGTGGGTACCCGGCGATCGGACCTATGACCGCCGCATCGTGGTGACTACCATATTGGCCAAGTAGGGTCAGATAGAGTCAGATTTGGCCGAAGATTTCAGCTGTGAATCACTCGACGATCACCCTCTTCAACTGCGCCGGCACATGCACGGCGATCTCGTAGGGGATCGTGCCGCATTTTTTCGCCATGCTTAAAATGGAATTCTGGTCGGTGGTGTTGTTGCTCACAACCGTCACTGGCGTGCCGATGTGAATATCCGTGAGGTGCGAGACATCGAGAGTAGTTATATTCATGCTGACCCGACCGACGATCGAGCATACCGCATTCTCCTGACCGACGCCGATCGAACCGATATTGGAAAGACGGCGATCGACTCCTTCGTAGTACCCGGCCGGAATGGTGGCGATGGTCATATCCTTTTGGGCCTCGAAGGTATTGCCATAGCCGACAGTCATGTCACGGCTGATCTTCTTGATGCTGGTAATGATCGTTTTCATGCTCATGACCGGAAGGAGATCGAGAGCCGGCGTGAATCCGTGGGCATCAACCAATCCATACAATCCGATCCCAAGCCGCGAAACATTGGCTTCGATGTCGCCGGTGTAACGATGTCCGTCGGTGGCGGCCAGATGGATATATTCCAAAGTTGAAAATTCAGCCTTGAAATGGCGGGCGATCTTATTCCATGTATTGATCTGTCCTTCGGTGAATGACGGGTCGACATTATCGGCGTCGCATAGATGCGAGCAGATACCTTTTAAGACTATCAGGGGATTCTCGGACAGAAGCTCCGTGGCTCTCTCTACCTCATCGGGGAGGATGCCTTGACGGTGCATGCCGCTGTCGATCTTCAAATGAACGGGGATCCTATTCGTGGTCTCTTCGAGGTGTCGGAGAGTTTCCAATGAAGTGATGGTAAAAACGGTATTGGAGAGATGAGAATGCAGGATCGTCTCCGGTCTGGTATATCCCATAATGAGGATCTGGGCGCGGACGCCTGCCGAGCGCAAAGCCAAGGCTTCAAAATACGAATCGACTACGAAAAAGGGTATTTGTGTTTCGTGGCGGAGGATAGCCGCGACTTCCTGGAAGCCGTGACCGTAGGCGTTGCTCTTCAATACCGGCGCCACCATTCCGATCGGAGTCGGCGAGGTTTGTACCGGTTTCAACGAGAATCCGGCTCTGACAGTATGAGTCATTTTAGGCGCGAGTTTCCGGAACTCGTGGAGGTTGTGCAAGAGCCTGTTCCGTGAGATTTCCACGGTAATGAGCGGTTGGTAGGGGAATCGGCGCCTGGAAAGCCAAGTCAGAGGGTTTATCATGCTTCCATTATACTTTTTTGGCATTGTCAAAGATAGCTTGACAAATATACTGTACTTGTGCTATTATACCATGTAGCGGCCATTTGGGCCATATTTTGAACATCACAATCACATATGCTTATGAAGAAACTGAATGCAGTGCTAGTTCTGGGTCTTTTCGCTCTTGGGATCCTTTGCGGGATCTTATTGGCGCACAAGACAGAAACCGCAGTAAACAACGACCAACCGCTCTTGGCGGAGGTCACAACCAACAAAACCCCGGTTATCGTGGCGGCGGCTCCGGCCGTAACCAACGAAAACAAGGTACTGTTGCATGTCGCGAAGATCTCCTTCGCGCCAGCACAGCGTCGGTAAAAGTCGGTCAAACCAAAAAAAGCAGAAAAACCAGAAAAGAAAGAAAAGCAAATAATGAAGATAAGAAACATCATTACGGTTGTCAGCATGTTCATCACGGTCTCCGTCCTTAATCTTAACGCCCAAGTCACCGGCGGCGGTGGTTCCGGCGGCAACGGTGGCATTAAAACTGCTATCGTCGTCCCGGACATCTCGTTCCTGACGAACCATGCCGAATTGGTCGGCCAAGTGTTCAAGGGTGTCGAGGGGGTCATGGTCAACTTCTACCCGGCCGCTGCAACCAGGAGCGGTGGGGTCAGTGCCTTTTACGCCTATACAAACAGCGTAAAGTCCCTCGAGGACATAATGGGACTGGTGACCAACAATTGGTGGCAGATGTCCGTGGTGGATACCAACGCGCCGATCAGTCTGGAAGTCGAGTTCCTCAACTCATCCGATGAGTCGACGGTTCGGGGCTATAATCCCCAAACGTCGGCACAAGTCCTCTTCGAGGGTTACAACGGCGGCATTCCGCAGAGGAATGATTATGGCCAATGGGTTCTCCCGGATTGGGCCGAAGACGTGTCGATGCGAATCAATGGTTCGATTTTCGTCACTATGACCAACGTGGCTAGCGTGCACATGGTCGTGACGAACAGCTCTGGCGGTTACCAAAGCTCGGACTTACCGATCAGCTATGGCCAAGGATTCTGGTACCAGCCTGATTACGCGGGCAATGGCATCCTGATTCTCGGTTCCTACGTTTACACTACGAACAACTGGGTCTATTACGGAGAACACGCCTATGATCTGGCCAATTGCCTCACGGAAGTTCCAATCACGCCGGTCCTAGTTCGGGCCCTTCTGCAGGATTCCGACGACTTCAAGACGTCGGTGGATCAGACAAATCTGTCGTACACGGTCTATTCCGCCGACGGGTACGGCAAGATTCCCTTATTGACGCCGACTTACACCAGGTCAATGCGTGTCCACCTGTCGCTCGGCGATCAGCTGGGCAACTATGCCAGCTCGTTCGTTATCGAGAACCAGGCAACCGGACACAGGCATACCGTGTCCGTGCCGCATGACGCAACAGGAGTGAATGCGACGATGCCAGAAGGCGTCTATCATATCATTCCGCTTGGGCTCGACCTGAAGTCTCCGCTGCTTTATTCCGGCGGTTA
>PMZP01000052.1 GCA_003170325.1 Candidatus Tayloriibacteriota bacterium | reverse complement strand
ATTCTTCAACAAACATCGCTTTCTAACGCTATATAGCGAACATGGATTTTTTTTGCTAAAGTATCCTCCATGCGCCGACAAATCATCATAAATGACCCGAAGGAAAAAGCGATCTTGGCGGAGCTCGACAAGCGCACCGATTTCAAGGCGCTCCGAATGAAGCGTCTCCTAGCTCTACCAGACCTCACCAAGAAGGAAAACTCACCGGTCAAGATACTATTCGATCAGATACTCAATCTGCCTCGTTTCAGGGATTTTGACGTCATCGATTTCCCCAAGATAGTTACGGTGGAGGACGATTTCGACCTGTTGAATACTCCAAAGGATCATCCGAGCAGGCGAGAGACTGACACTTATTATGTGACCGATAATTATTTGCTCCGGACCCAAATGACAGCCATGTGGTCTTTCTATTTGAAGGATCCGGAGGTTTTGAAGAGATTGGAAACAGAGGGACATATTCAAGTCCTGGCTCCTGGAATCGTTTACAGAAAAGATGAGATAGACCGTCACCATTTCCCGGCTTTTCATCAGATTGACGGATTGTTCATTTGCAAGAAGAGCCAAAAAATAGTCACCCAGAATGACCTCAAAGAAGTCCAAGCTGATCTGGCCAAGGGAATATTCGGACCGCAGACCGAGTACAAGTTCTTGGACGATGACTTTCCATACACTGTACAAAGCCTGGAGATGGACATCATGTTCAATGGGAATTGGCTGGAAGTGAACGGCGCAGGACTCGTCAATCCGGTAGTCCTTCAGAAATTCGGGCTCGATCCGGAGGTCTACAACGGCTGGGCTTTCGGATTCGGCGATCGACTGGCCATGATCAAGATGGGCATACCGGATATCCGCATACTCTGGTCCAATGATTCGCGCATCACCTCGCAATTCACTGGTATCGATTCCAAATACAAGGAAGTCAGCAAGTATCCATCTACCTTGCGCGATATCTCCTTTATCGTTGACAAGAGCGTCAGCCTCAATAACTATTTCGAGATCGTCCGCGAATATGCCGGCAATCTGATCGAAGAAGTGAAGCTTCTGGACAAGTACGAGAATGTCAAGAAGTTCGGAGAAGGGAAGATCAGCTATACTTTCCGCATCATCTATTGTTCTCCGGAACGGACGCTGACAAATGAAGAAGTGAATGCTATCCAAGACAAGATCCGCGATAAGACGGCTTCGGAATTACACGCGGTGCTCCGGTAGAGATGAATCCTAATGCAGAGGTGAATCCTCTACAGCGTTATTTAGGCGAGGCCTCGACGAATCGGCCAGATAGGATATAGTGATTTCCATGGCCACAAGACCAAATAAATCAAAGTCAAGAATACCGAACTCATTCTGGCGAACTTTACCCAAGCCCTTTTTCGCTCTCGCACCTATGGCCAACGTCACGGACTCGGTATTTCGCCGGATGATCGCAAAGTATGGCAAGCCGGATGTGACATGGACGGAATTCGTTTCGGCTGACGGTCTCGTCTCGGCAGGGCAGAAGCGGCTCCTGCCAGACTTGAAATTCTCTGAAAAGGAGAGGCCGATAGTCGCGCAATTATTCACGGGCCATCCTGACGTCATGATGGAGGCGGCGAAATTGGTGGCACGACTGAAGTTCGACGGGCTTGACATCAACATGGGCTGTCCGGATCGTGCCGTTGAGAGACAGGGCGGGGGAGCGGCTATGATTAAGGAGCCGAAGCTGGCGTTGGCCGTGATCAAAGCGGCTAGGGAAGGAGTCGGTCCAAAGATCCCAGTCTCCGTGAAGACCCGCATCGGGTACTACAAGATCGACCTAGAATGGATCGGCTTTTTGTTAGGACTGAATTTGCCGGCACTCACCATTCACCTACGCACGCGCAAAGAGATGTCAGATGTGCCAGCGCATTGGGAGCTTATGCCGGAAATCATAAGACTGCGCGATGAGATCCAGGCCGACTTGAAGCCAAGCGAAAGAACTCTAATCATTGGCAACGGCGACGTTGAGAATGTCGAAAAAGGACGTGAATTTGCAGCCAAGTACGGTTGTGACGGTATCATGATCGGCCGCGGAATATTTGGTAAGCCCTGGTTGTTCAGCGGAGATACGTCGCGTTCACCTGCCGTCCGCCTGAAAATCCTCCTTGAGCACTCCAAATTATTCGAGAAGACTTATTGCATTACAAAGACAGGCCAAAAACCTATAAAGAACTTCGAGGTCATGAAGAAGCACTTCAAGTCCTACGTGAGCGGCTGGGACGGTGCCAAGGAATTGCGCGCCAAACTGATGGAATGCGAGTCAGCCGCGGAAGTTGAGGCTGTAATCAATGCTTGATCCTTTATTCTTAGTACTTAATACCTTATACTTAATACCATCATGGCTGTCCTCTATCGAACTTATCGTCCGACCAAATGGTCCGAGATCATGGGTCAGGACCACATCGTCAACGCCTTGAAAGACGCGCTGGCGAATAACCGCATCGCCCACGCCTATCTTTTCTCCGGTTCGCGCGGCACCGGCAAGACGACTACGGCTCGCATTTTAGCCCGTGAATTAAAAACTGCAGACGAGGACATCTTCGAGATCGACGCGGCTTCGAATCGTGGCATCGATAATATTCGAGAGCTGCGCGAACACGTTTCAGTACTGCCATTCTCCTCGCTATTCAAAGTCTATATCATCGACGAGGTGCACATGCTCTCCAAAGAGGCCTGGAACGCGCTTCTAAAGACCCTAGAAGAGCCACCGAAGCATGTGATCTTCGTTCTGGCGACCACCGAGCTCGACAAAGTGCCGGATACTATCATCTCTCGCTGTCAGACGTTCACTTTCCGCAAGCCTGGCCGAGAAGTCCTGCGCAAGGAGCTAGAGCGTGTGGCCGGAAAAGAGGGGATCGCTATCGACGCCGGAGCCGCCGATCTCCTGGCTCTTCTCGGCGACGGCTCATTCCGGGACGCTCTTGGAATGCTGGAAAAGGTCATAGCCGCGTCCAAAGACAAGAAGATCAGCCGTGAAGAGGTCGAAAATATCACTGGCGCGCCCAGAGCCGGTCTGGTCAATTCATTCATCCAGGCGCTTGTCGGCAAGGATTCCAACACGGCCTTGAAATGCGTCAGTGAGACAGAAAAGTCAGGCATCTCAATGACGACTTTCGTCACGCTTATCTTGGAGAAGATGCGGTTCATCTTGCTCCTCCAGCATTCAAAATCCTCTGAATCAGCTGTGAAGGAGCGCGTCTCTCCCGACGACTTCGAGTTCATCTCCGCTGAAGCCGGGAAGAAGCTCCTGACTCCAGCCATGCTCTCGATCCTCCTCGAAGCCGCCGAATCCACTCCGCGAGCCCGCATCGAGCAATTACCCCTAGAATTGTCGGTGGTCAAAATCTGTGCTTAAATAAAGACCCGCATACCTTTGGGGGGTCGTCTAACGGTAGGACAGCAGCCTTTGAAGCTGTTTATGAAGGTCCGATTCCTTCCCCCCCAGCAATTTCGCAGAAAACTCAA
>PMZP01000031.1 GCA_003170325.1 Candidatus Tayloriibacteriota bacterium | reverse complement strand
CAATAAAGGGTATTAATAGAGGCAAAATGGCTGTTATCACCAGTATCACCTGATGCTCGGCGGTCTTTTCTGATACAATATATACAATATGTTCGTCGAAGACGCCCAGCTCTATAAGTTCATTCTCGACTCCGGGTTGGTTTCCAAGGAGGAGCTTGAGGATGCCAAGAAAGAAAGCGAGAAGAAGAACAAGCGCCTGGGCGACGTGCTGGTCTCGGCCGGCAAGATCAACGCGGACAACCTCCGGCGCATGCAGGCTTATGTGCTAGGCATCCCNNAGGAAAGTGCCTTTTGAGACGTTATCGCTCATTCCCGAACCGATCGCTCGCGGACACAACATCGTGGCCTTCAAGAAGACAGAAGTCTCTCTGGAGGTGGCCATGCTGGATGTGAACGACCTCTCGGCCATCGATTTCATCAAGAAGAAGGTCAACCTGAAGATCCTACCGCGCCTGACCGACGCCGACTCGATCAAGGAGGCCTTGGTCCAATACCAGAAGAGCTTGAAAGCCGAATTCGGCGATATCATCCAGAAAGAAACGGAAACTCTGAAGATGCTCTCGGAAGAGAAGGGCGAGGCGGCCTCCGAAGAGGACTTGAAGAAGATCGCCGAAGACTTGCCGGTAGTGCGCATCGTCGACACGCTCATAAAGCACGCCATCCTGCAGAATGCTTCCGATATCCATATCGAGCCTATGGAAGAACAAGTGCTGGTCAGATACCGCATAGACGGTCTCTTGCATGATGCCATGGTCCTGCCGCGCCAAGCTGGNNGAGAAGCGCCTGCCGCAGGATGGCCGTTTTAAAGTGGACATGAACAGCGAAAAGGTCTCGTTCCGCGTCTCCATTTTGCCTACGTATTACGGCGAAAAGACCGTCATGCGCCTACTCCGCGAGGGTATTACCGGATTCACGCTAGAATATCTGTGCTTCCATGGCGAGAGCTTGGAACTCATTCACCAAGCCTTGAAGCAGACTACCGGCATGATCTTGACCACCGGTCCGACCGGTTCGGGAAAGACCACTACGCTCTATACCATGCTCGACATTCTCAATCAGCCGGATGTGAATATTTCCACCATCGAAGACCCCATCGAATATCAGATGGCTCGCATCAATCAGACCCAAGTCCGGCCGGACATCGGCTTCTCATTCGCCCAAGGCATACGCACTCTGGTGCGCCAGGACCCTGACATAATCATGGTCGGTGAGATCCGCGATGATGAAACGGCTGCTTTGGCGGTCAATGCCGCCTTGACCGGACACTTGGTCCTCTCGACTCTGCACACCAATTCGGCTGCCGGTGCCATGCCTAGGCTTCTCGACATGAAGATCGAGTCATTTCTCTTGGTTTCCACTCTGGATATCGTCATCGGCCAGCGCCTGGTCCGGCGTCTGACCGATTCCAAGGAACAATATAAATTATCTCGCAGCGAATTCAGCGAACTTCAAAAACTGGTGGACCTCGATCACGTGCTCCAGGCCCTGAAGAACGAAAAGGTCGTCAAACCGACCGATAACTGGGACAAGATCTCGTTCTGGAAGCCGGTCAAAGGCGTCGACGACGACGGTTTCAAGAGCCGCGTCGGCATCCATGAAGTGCTGAAGATGACGCCTTCGCTCAAGGATCTCATCATGAAGACATCGACCACGTCCGAGATCGAGGCGCAGGCCAAGAAAGAGGGTATGCTGACCATGATCGAAGACGGTATATTCAAGTGTGTGCAAGGATTGACCACGATCGAAGAAGTGCTAAGGGTGGTTTCGGAGTAGTTGGTAATTTATATGAAAAATTTATAAAACATGTCTCATTTTACCTTCAAAGCAAAGAAACCCAATGGCGAGATATATTCCGGCGAAAAGGAAGCCGGTGATCGCTACGAGCTATACCGCATGCTCCGGGAGAGCGGGGATGAGATCGTGGAATTCAAAGAACGATCCGGCTTGAGTGGCATCCATATGAATGTCTCGCTCGGTTTTCTGACGGACCATGTCAAAGCCGTCGAGAAGATCAATTTTGCGCGAAACCTCGGCTCGATGCTAGAGGCCGGACTGGCTCTGTCTCGGGCTCTTTCCGTGCTAGAGCGCCAATCGCGCAACAAAAAGATGAAACAGATCGTCGGTGAGGTCATGAGCGAGATCGACAAAGGGACGACCTTCGCCGATGCCCTGGGCAAGCATCCGAAAGTATTTCCACCGATATTTGTCTCCATGGTCCATGCCGGCGAGCAATCCGGAACTCTGGCCGAATCGCTCAAGGTCGTGGCTACGCAGATGGACTCGAGCTTCGCCTTGGAACGGCGTATCCGCGGGGCCATGATGTATCCGGCGGTCATCTTCACGGCCATGATCCTCATCGCCATCCTCATGTTCATATTCGTCGTTCCGACATTGATGAAGACTTTCACCGATCTCAAGGTCGAGTTGCCATTCGCAACCAGAGTCGTACTCGGTGTGAGCGATCTTATAAGGAATGACGGGCTTCTTTTGGCGATAGCGATCATATTGGTCGGTGGCTCGCTCTTCTGGTGGTCGCGCAAGCCTTCCGGCAAGAGCTTTTTCCACGCGACTATCATGAAGATCCCTCTGATCGGTGGATTGGTCCAAGAGGTCAATACCGCTCGCACCGCCCGCACGCTTTCGTCGCTCCTCGGCTCCGGAGTTGACGTGGTCGAGTCCGTCTCCATCACCGCTATGGTCGTACAAAACGTCCATTTTCGGGCCGTGCTCAATCGGGCAGCTGAAGCCATCAAGAAAGGCGATCTCATGTCCAAGATCTTCGCCGAAGAGGGCAGCAAGCTCTACCCGGTCTTCTTCGCGGAAATGATGAGCGTCGGCGAAGAGACGGGGAAGACGGGAGAGATGCTCCTGGGCGTGGCCAAATACTACGAGGAGGATGTCGACCAGAGGACCAAGGACATGTCCACCATCATCGAACCGGTTCTCATCATCGTGATCGGAGCGGCCGTCGGCTTCTTCGCCGTTTCCATGATCCAGCCGATGTATTCGCTGGTCAATGCGATCTAGGCAAGAGTTTAACCCAATTTAAGATTTAAGAATGGCGCGTTTCTTGAATCATGAATCATGAATCGTAAATCGGAAAAAAGAGGTTTTAGTCTCATAGAGGTGCTAGTCGGCACGGCCATCTTTTTGATCGTGGCCATCGCCGCTTACAGCGCCTTTACTAGCCTCCTGCAATTGGCGAATGGCGCCCAGTCGCGGACTCTGGCGGTCGAGTTGGCCGACGAGCAGTTCGAGATCATCCGCAATATGCCCTATGTTTCGGTCGGGCTTTCCAATGGCATTCCCTTGGGGATCTTGCCGCAGACGCAAACATTGACTCGTGGCGGCGTTACCTTCACGGTCGGTTTGACTGTCCGGAACATCAATTTGGCCAGTTCGTCGTTACAGGCCAGCGATAAGCTAGTGGAGATCAATGTCACTTGTCCGAACTGTAAGGATTTCCAGCCGGTCACGCTGACCGGCCAAGTCTCCCCGGCCAACCTCCAATCGGCCTCTCTGGGCGGTGCCTTGGTCGTGCAAGCCTTGAACGGGAGTGGTCAGCCCGTAGAAGACGCCAGTGTGACCATCCAGAGCTTGGCGACCTCGAGCGTTCGAGACTCCGATGTGACCAACGTTACGGGCATCCTGAATGTCATCGGCGTTCCAGTCGGCACGAACATGTATCGCATAACGGTGACTAAGGCCGGATACTCGACGGCCAGCTCCTCGCGTCAAGGCAGTATGGGGCTTTCCACGCCGGTCAATACCGACGCCACGGTACTGAGCCAGCAGGTGACGACGACTAGTTTCGCCATCGACCAGTTGAGCTCCCTCCATGTAACGAGCGTCACGCCGCTATGCGCGGCGGTGCCGAATGTTCATTTCTCTTTGGTCGGGGCCAAACTCATCGGCACCAGCCCTAGCGTGACCAAGTACCCGATGACCAATTTCACGACCGGAGCTGGAGCGCAGCTCGATCTCAATAATATGGAATGGGATACGTACTCCTTGACTCCGACGGACAGCGCATACGATGTGGAAGGCATAAACCCTTATAGTCCTTTTACTCTGAATCCCAACAATTCACAGAACGTCCAACTAGTGGTCGTCCCGAAAAGTTCGAACAGCCTGATGGTATCGGTGGCCGACAGGGGTAGCAAGCTACCGATCTCCGGAGCGACTATCACTCTGTCTAACGGGGGAGGATACAGTCAGAGCTATGTGACCGGACAGGGATATCTGGCACAGACAGACTGGTCGGGCGGAAGCGGACAAGCGATGTTCGGGAATGCTAACCAATATTCTACTAGCAACGGACTGGTCGATACGTCCACATCGACGGGGAACATCGTGATGAAGCAAGCTTTCGGACTTTATAATACCGCGGCCACGGCTACCTTGGAGTCCTCGACTTTCGATACAGGTACGACCAGCAATTTTTATACTTTTTCCTGGACGCCCTTGAGCCAACCGGTCCTCACAGGTTTGAGCAGTGTGAAATTCCAGTTCGCCACCAATCCGACCTCCACTTCGACTACTTGGACATATCTCGGACCAGATGGCACGCCTAACTCCTATTTTACGGTGCCGGGATCGGCCATAAATTCTTTGAGCAACGGCAATGAATTCGCCCGGTACTTGGCGTACCTGACGACCAATACGGCCACGGTCACCCCGATGGTCTCCAATGTCTCCTTCGCCTATACTTCCAACTGCATTCCGCCCGGGCAAGCCATATTCCAGGGACTATCTGCGGGAAGCTACACCTTGACTGTTTCCAAGATGGGCTATACTTCGTACTCCGGTTCGGTGACGATCGTAAACGGTTGGCAACAACAGACGATCAGTCTGGGACCATAATCAAATGATCACGTACAGACCCACGCAAATATATTCGCGCATAAAAGCAAACGGTGATCATTCGAGCTGCCGAGGCATGACGTTCGCGGAACTGCTGGTAGCCATGGCGATCTTCGTGGTCGTCATGGTGGCGGTGACGACATTCTACGTGAATATCCTGAATTATCAGAGTACTGTTTCCGGTTCTTATCAGACTGCCCAGAGCGCCCAAATCATCCTGAAGACCATGCTCCAAGAGCTCCGGGAGGTCGAGCCGGCGGCGAACGGCGCTTATCCTCTGGTTTTGGCCGGCAGTACGACCATTACTTTCTTTTGCGATCCGGATAATGACGGCACCGCCGAAGAGTTGAGCTACACGCTCATCGGCAAGACGATATACCAGGTCGTCATACAACCTTCGGGATCGCCAGCCGTCTACAATTCGGCCAACCAGTCGACTACGACCATATTCACCAATGTGGTGAACGGCACGAGTACTCCGGTTTTTCAGTATTTCGATACAAATTATAATGGGACATCCACGCCGCTAGTCCAGCCGGTCACGACCACGGCGGTCAGATTGGTCAGAGTTAACGTGACTCTGGACTTCGACCCGACTCACTCTCCAGCTCCCACCACTTACACGATCCAAGCCAGCTTCCGCAATCTAAAGACGAACCTATGAAAACCAATCATCCCAAAATCGGCGTGGTTGAATCAAGATCGTCTGGGTCGGTACGATCAAAGTCGGCGCGATCGTCCGGCGATATCTTGGTGAGCGTCCTCGTCTTCGCGGCTATCGCCATCACTATGATCATCGGTCTGGTCAATTGGGGAGCCGTGCTCCTCCGAAGCATCCGGAATGTGGCGGCTCGCGAACAGGCTTTCCAGATCGCTGAAGCCGGCGTCGACTACTATCAATGGCACCTGGCCCAAAGTCCCAACGACTACAAAGACGGCACGACCACGCCGCAACCGTACGTACACAAGTTCTTCGATAGGGATGGCAATCTGCTCGGCACCTATTCACTGACGATCACGCCACCACCGGTCGGTTCAACCATAGTGAAGATCGTTTCCGTCGGTGCCCTAGCCTCGGGAACGGTGAGCCGGACGGTTCAGGAGACTTTGGCCATACCTTCTCTGGCGCGTTTCGCCGTGGTTGCTAACGACAATATGAATTTTGGCGCGGGCACGACAGTCTTCGGGCCGATCCAGTCCAATGGCGGCATCCATTTCGACGGCCTGGCAAATAATCTGGTATCCAGCGCGATGTCAACATATACCGATCCGGATGACGGGTCGACGGATTATGGCGTGTATACCACGGCCAGTCCGTCAGAGAGGAACCAAACGTCATTGCCGGCGCCGAGCCGCCCAGGTATCTTTACTTCTGGCCGGCAATTTCCAGTGCCATCTTTTCCTTTCGGTGGCTTGGCGGCCAACTTGAATCAGTTGCAATTATTGGCAGAGAACGGCGGCAAGGAATGGACGACTTCCAATTCACAGGGGTACCACATAGTCTTTGAAACCCCGAATTCTCAAAACGGCAACGCCACGAGTTATTTCATGTACAAGGTGACGGCTTTACAGGCGACTCCCAACAATTGCGGCAAGGATGGCACGGCTCAAAGCCAGACGCAATGGGGCACCTGGTCAATCAAGGGTCTGACGGGTAGCAATAATTCCGGTAATTCCAATGAGACTACGGTCAACGGACCGAATCCGGATCATTCCTGGCCAATTCCTGGAAACGGCGTCATCTTCGTCGATGATGACATCTGGGTCGACGGCACGGTGAGCAATGCGCGGATCACTATCGCCGCCGGTATCATCGGATCTAGCAATCCGGACAACTATTCGAACATCACCATCAACACCAATTTGAGATACACCAACACCAACGGCAATGATGTCATCGGTCTCATCGCCCAAGGGAACATCAATTCCGGGATGGTCAGCGACGATACCTACGAGATCGACGCGGCCCTAGTCGCCGAAAATGGGCGTGTCGGCAGATATTATTACAATGGCAATTGCACGGTCGGAAGCAATGACTATTCGCAACGCAACTCACTGACTCTGCTCGGCATGATAGCCACAGCCATTAGATACGGATTTGCCTATAGCGACGGTACTGGTTATGATATTCGGAACATCAACTATGACGCCAATCTGCTCTATGCGCCGCCGCCGTCATTCCCGCAAGCGACCACGCAATATCAGGTGATATCGTGGCAGCAGCTGAATTAGTGAGCTCGGTGAACAATGTTTTCTCGCTCTAACGCAATGGAGTGCCGATTAGAGAACGCTCAACAGCGACTGATAGTTGCGTTATCGCTCGAAGACATTGTTCACCGAGCTTGAATTAATCGGCCGAATCGCATTTTATCAGGATTTTCGGTACAATACTGCTTATATGAGCAACAAGAAAATCGTAGTGGGAAATTGGAAGATGAATCCGGGAACAGTGGATGAGGCCAAACGCATCGCCCGAAAGACGCGCCGGGCGGCTTCCAAGCTGGAGCATACGGACGCAGTGGTCTGTCCACCCTTTCCTTTCATCCTGGCAGCCGCCTCGAGGAAGAAATACCTGCACTATCACCTCGGCGCGCAATCGGCGTCTTTCGAAACCGGCGGGGCGCATACGGGAGAAGTTAGTGCCAATGTGCTCCGTGATATCGGCGTTGAATACGTGATCGTCGGTCATTCGGAGACGAGAAGGGAAGGAGCAAATATCGGTGATACGGATGAGACCGTATCGAATCGTGTAATAGCAGTCCTTGAAGCCGGAATGAAAGCGATCCTCTGTGTCGGCGAAAAGAACCGCGATGAAAGCGGAGCGCATTTCGACTTCGTCAAGGATCAGATGCGAAAGTCTCTGGCTGATGTTCCCAAGTTGCGTAGCCAGGACGTCATCCTGGCTTATGAGCCGGTCTGGGCTATCGGTGCCAAGGAGTCTATGAAGCCGGAAGACATCTGCGAGATGGCTATATTCGTAAAGAAGATCTTTTCCGATATCTTCGGCAATGATTCCGCCCAAAAAGTCCAGGTCCTCTATGGCGGCTCGGTCAATTTCCACAATGCCGCCGATATCATGAAGATCGGCCAAGTCGACGGCCTGCTAGTCGGCCGCGAGAGTTTGAATGCTGTCGGCTTCGTGGAGCTTTTGAAGGCGGTGGATGAGGTGAAGTATTAATTATGAGGTATGGGTGCGACGTGAGAGCAAATTAGCATTTAAAACAACTAATAAATGAAAACCCTCCGCGATATCCCGCATCTCGATGGCGTCAAAGTGCTTCTGCGTGCTGATTTCAATGTGCCGGTGAAGAACGGCGCTGTGGTTGATGATTTTCGGATCAGAGCGGCACTGCCAACAGTCGATTTTTTGCGCGGGAAAGGGGCGACGGTCATTTTGGTCAGCCACTTGGAGGATAATGACGGCGGAAATCTGACCTTACAGCCGATCGCCGATCAGTTGAAGAAACTGGGACAGCCGGTGACGTTCATCAAGGATTATAAGAAGGCTTACGAGATCATCGAAGCTGGGAGCTTGGAGCTAGGAGCTAGGAGAGTTTTTTTAATGGAAAACCTGCGGTTCTTCGAGGGCGAGAAAAAGAATGATCCGAAGTTTGCCAAGGAGCTGGCTTCATTGGCAGACATCTACGTAAATGACGCGTTTCCTGTCTGCCATCGCGAGCACGCCTCGATCGTAGGCGTACCGAAATTATTGCCGAGCTACGTCGGATTCCAATTAGAAAAAGAAGTGGCCAACCTCTCGCGCGCTTTTAATCCCGCACATCCATTCCTTTTCATTCTCGGCGGAGCCAAATTCGAGACAAAATTGCCGTTGCTGGCCAAATTCCTGGATATCGCCGACCAGATATTTGTCGGCGGAGCGCTGGCGAATGACCTGTTCAAGGCTAAAGGCTTTGAAATTGGACAGTCGCTCATCTCCAAGACGGGGATCGACTTGTCGGCATTCATTAAAAGTCCAAAACTATTATTGCCTGTCGATATCATCAATCAGGAAGGCGTCTCAAAAGCGGCTGATTCGCTGTCATTGACGGATAAGATAATGGATGACGGACCAAAGACGCTTCAAATGCTCAAGGAAAAGATCAGCGCGGCGAAATTCATCCTTTGGAACGGGCCGCTCGGCATGTATGAGGGCGGTTACAAACAGCCGACATTGGAGTTGGCGAAGATAATCGGCGAAGCGACAGCAGGCACGAGTGGGGTGGTTTCGATTGTTGGCGGGGGAGACACCTTGGCGGCTATCGAAGAGCTCCAGAATCAAGACAAGTTCACTTTCGTTTCCACCGGCGGCGGTGCCATGCTAGATTTCCTAGCCAAGGGGACTTTGCCGGGGATAGAGGCGTTGGAAGAGTCGGGTGATTAGAGTTTGACATTGACTGTCAGCCGACCTAGTATGGGCATAAACAAGAACATTAACGAAAGGAATAATTGTGAGATTACGTGATTACACCTCGGAAGTGCGTCTCTTTGTATTTGCATACGCCGATGCGCCGATCAGTGGGAGGAACGGAAAACTCCAATATGAGACACTACCCATGTGGGCATTGGTCAGAATGGGTTCGACCAGAGGTTTTGGGGATGAGTATATGTTGGGCATGCATTACGATACTGGGATCCACGCACCTTTTATCGACCAAGAAGAAAGCCTTCATGCGTCAACGGGTCTGAACTTCATCCCCTTGCTCAATGGGCAGACTGCTCGTGTGAGAGAAGCCACGCGGAAGGTTCTGGTACGGTCACGTCCCACGAACTTCACTTGCCACTTGAGCAAAGGACCTCGTAGAGGACTGGACGAGATCCTGCGTGGAGCTGTATTGCTCCATCTCGATGTCGTCAAGGAAATCTCTTTTTCGATTCTCCAGGGATTTGGGATGTTTCTAAGGAACTACGACCTGAAGAAGATCAGCAAGGCCGGCTTGGAAGAGGATCGTAATCAGACAGTCGAACGGACGGTCTCTATCCGTGGCGTAAAGATGCATGGATGTATTTTGAAGATGCCTGTCTTCTCTGTCGGTCCTACACGGCTCATCGCTGATTTGGAAGGAGAGCCAGAGGACATCAGCTTCATGATCGAAGCTTTGACAGGTTTTGAGGAAGCTTCTCGCGAAGTGAGACTTCGGGCCTGGGAAAAAAGTATGAATACTGTTATCGGCTGACCGATGTTGGCCGCTATCTAGTTTGCCGCTGTCGCGAAGACAGCGGCTTTTATTTCGAAGAGTCAGACGACTATTTTCCCAGCGCTTCGATAAGTTTACGGCGGTTGCCTTCGAAGTCGTTCTTATCGCCTTTCACTTCTGAATTTGGGAATACCCAAATATGTGCGTGGGGTATCTCATCGCCGACGATCTTGCTCAATATCCACTCGGTGTTGAAAGCTTTTCTCTCGGCCAGTGCAATTTTCCTAACTACTTCGAAATAAGTGCCGACATCGGGAAGGTCCCAGACCCAGCGTACATGTTGTTTTGGGATCACTTGGACGTGGCCAGGCGTGTGCGGATGGATGTCGAGGAATGCAATGAAGTCGTCGTCTTCATAGATGATATGTGCGGGAATCTCCTTGTTGACGATCTTGCAGAAGATACAGTCTTTCATGAGTGTATTGTAATACATTACGGGTCGATATGGAACAAAAATCCCGCCAAATGAATGGCGGGTGCCGCTGACAAGTCCCCGAATGCCTATGAGTTTCAAGGCATAGGACCAAACCTGTTAAGCAGGAACTTGAAGGTCGATGCCGTCGATGACAACTTGCGCAGAGTATCGGCGAAGCCCGGATCAAGTGAGACTAATGATGTTGCCGAGTAATGAGCTGTGTCAAGGCGGAGATCGACACTTTCGTAAACCATGACCAGCCGGAAGTCTTTGATTTGGCAGATTTCGGGTTTGCCAAATTGATGACTGCGCAACGCAGTGAGTGCCAGGACTTGGCCATTTCGGGGACTTCCACCGTCCAGACGAGCTTGCAAGGAGTTACGATTTCGCTCCAACTCGTATTCCCGATAGAGGACCAGAACTGAAACATGAACCTCATATTCCTCCCTCGAGCCGATAATATCTTTGACTTCTGCTTTCATGTTGGTGATAGTCGAGGCGTCGTTGCAAACTTTGAATTGCAAAGGGCGTGGTTGGAATCCGCAGGAACTCGTGCTGTCGTCAAAACTATTGGCACGGTTCTCAAATAGCCAGACTAGGTAGTTGCCGAAACCTTTTTCTTGCGAGAGTATTTTTTGAATGTTGGCAACAGCTCTCGGCAGAAGAGAATCGAGCATTTTCTTCATCGATTTCTGCTTCAGGGATAGAGATGCATTAGCCCTCTGTTCCAACTGGCTTTTCCGCTGCTGCTCGCGTGTCTTGGCCTGTTTGAATTCATTTACGGCTTGCATAAAACATGTTTGATTTTTCATATGCTTTTCTTTCTGCCGTAACATTACGCCTTTACAGTTCGATGTCAATGACATGACTGATGATTGAGTCAATAAAAAAACCCCGGGTTGGCGGGGTCGACGAAGCCGAGGCAGGGAGCTATTGTCCGGTCTGGACTATATCGGATGATCTTTGCGTGAGAGCAAGCTCCGTCAGCAGATACGAATAGAATCTGTGCATTTCTTGTTCGTTACCTCTGATCCAGTTGCCGTTGGCTAATATGAACGACGGCAGTTCCTCTACCAGGAGCGTTTCCGGCCTTTGCTTGAATATCTTTGCCGCGTCTGCCGCACGCTGTACAGCATCGGATACCGGTTGTTGTGCCCAAGCGCAACGGAGGCAAGATGACAGGAAGTTTTTCCTGAACGGATGCTCCTCTTGGCTCTGTATAGTAGATGCGGTCAGCAGGATCGTGCAGGCGTCACCATTTCTCTCGATCTTCCTAGGCATGGCGGCCAGGTACCAACTTTTCTTGGGACCATGCATGAAGTGGATGCCGCCGCAGAGGTTTCTCACGAGGCGGGTATTCAGCTCTTCCGGAGTCACGATATACGCTTCTATGGCCGGAAATATGCAATCGATCGTAGGTGGTATCTTGGCGATCGCCTGCGTCATCAATCTATTTGCCACAGCGCTTCCGCCTCCGGTCAGAATAATTTTAATGTTCATTCTAAGGCAGAGCTTACCTTTGTCATTCTATATGTCAATATGCTTGTCAGACCTATCTGATATACTCTATTCGCTATGCCATACCAGATCAGACGTCCGCTTTCTGTTGACGAGCAGGAGAAGCTCGGTAGTTTTTCGCTGTTCATGGCGCACTTGCTTTTTCACCGCGGCATAGTCGACGCCTCCGATGCGCGCGACTTCATTTCACCAGATTATGAATCCAATAGTCACGACCCATTCCTCTTGAAAGACGCTGAAAAGGCGGCAGAACGGATCATTCGGGCGCTCATTTCCAAGGAAAAGATAGCCATCTATGCCGACTATGATGCTGACGGCATTCCGGGCGCGGTCATCTGGAACGATTTTTTCAAACGCATCGGCTTCACGGACTATTCCATATATATCCCACATCGTCATGACGAGGGTTTCGGCCTGAATATCGGAGCTGTAGAGCAGTTGGCGAGCGAAGGAGTCAAGCTTTTGGTAACTGTCGATTGCGGTATCTCCGATGTTGCGCCGGTCATGCGCGCCAATGAATTGGGCTTGGAAGTCATCATCACCGATCACCACGAAGCGCCGCCGGAATTGCCGGAAGCTTTCGCCATAGTCGATCACAAGCAGATCGGATGCGCATATCCGGATAAAAATCTCTGCGGATCTGCAGTGGCTTTCAAACTGATCCAGGCAGTTCTGAAGAAAGCGAAGATTGAAGCCGGATATGAAGGCCTGCAAAACTTCAAGACTGGTCATGAGAAATGGTTCCTGGACATGGTCGGCCTAGCCACGCTCTCCGACATGGTGCCGCTCATCGGAGAAAATCGGGCGCTAGCATATTACGGATTGGCCGTTCTACGAAAAAGCCCACGCAAAGGGCTGATGCAGCTTCTCCATAAATTGAAGATAGTCCAGAGACACCTGACCGAAGACGACATCGCCTTTATGATCACGCCGCGGATCAATGCCGCTTCACGCATGGGCGTACCTATGGATGCTTTCAAGTTGCTCACGGCTGATAATGATACCGATGCCTATACATATGCCAATCATTTGGATGCGATCAACAATGAGCGGAAAGGCGTAGTGGCGGCACTGGTCAAGGAAGTCAAGAAGAAGGTGCATGAGCGACACAGTAGCTCGATTCCTAGCGTGATCGTGCTCGGCAATCCGGCTTGGCGGCCATCTTTGCTCGGTCTGGCCGCCAATTCTTGCGCCGAAGAATTCGACCGCCCAGTCTTTCTCTGGGGCCGTGACGGGGATAACGTCATCAAAGGATCCTGTCGTTCGGAAGGCCGGACGCATGTCTTCGAACTTATGAGAGCCGTCCCGACCGGAGTATTCTCGCAATTCGGAGGTCATAAACATTCCGGCGGATTCGCCGTGGCGGAAGATGCCGTGCATTATCTGGAGCAAAGATTGAATGAGGCGGCGGATCAAATACGAAATGCGAATAGCGAAATTCGAAACAAATCCGAAAATTCAAATAATAATTCAACAAATGTTGAAATTGTGGATTCCGGTTCGGACTTCGTTGACGCCGAATTGAAGCTCGAAGACGTCAATTGGAATCTCTATAACGACGTCGCCAAGCTGGCGCCCTTCGGAGTCGGTAATCCCAAGCCCGTTTTTTTATTTAATAATGTCGCGCCGACTTCGATCCGTCGTTTCGGCAAAGGCAGTGAGCATCTTGATCTGGTCTTCAAGAGGCCAAATGGCGAGAAGATTTCAGCTATCTCCTTCTTTGGCGCAGAGAATCAATGGGCGAAAGAGGTCAAGGCCGGTTTGAAGATCGATCTTATCGCTTCGCTCGAGAAGTCGATGTTCAAGGGGACGCCGGAACTCCGGATGAGGGTGGTGGAGGTGGTTTGCAAGTAAAAAAGTCTCCGCATGGAGACCGACGGTCCGTTTAGGCTAGTAGATTCCTACAGGCTTAGGGCAATTAGGAGCAAGATGATTCATGAGAATCCAAGAAGTTCCGTGGATTCCCGACCGACGACGTGAGCTTGTCTCAACTCGGAAAACAACACGCACCACATCGATTGAGTTGAGAGCTTTCCGCACCTCGTTTATGGCTTTGGCATTTATCTTCATACGTCTTTCTCTTACGGCATTTTAGCATAATCATGATAATATGTATGGTCTATGATAGCTATCTTCACCGACGGCTCTTCGCGAGGCAATCCCGGACCGGGAGGATGGGGCGCTGTCGTAGTTGAAGATTCAAAATTGAAGATTAAAAATTTAGACGCAAGAGTCGTCGAATCCGGTGGCGGGGAGAAGATGACGACGAATAATCGGATGGAACTGACAGCGGCGGTTGAAGGACTGGCACGGGTGGCCAAAGATTCGGAGGCGACGGTCTATACAGATTCGTCATACGTGATCAACGGCATCACCAAATGGATCCATGGTTGGAAGCGGAACGGCTGGCAGACCAAAACCAAAGAGGACGTGCTCAATAAAGACCTTTGGATGAGGCTAGCGGACGAGGTTGAAACGAGAAAGGTGAAGTGGGAATATGTCGGAGGCCATGTTGGGATTCTCGGCAATGAGAGGTGCGATCATATAGCCACGGCCTTTGCCGATGGGCGACAAGTCAAATTGTATAATGGTCTCCTGTCCGAATACGATCTGCAAGATATCCTCGAGGTTTCGATTGATGCAACCAAGGCGTCAGCGAAGAAATCGGATTCTGCTCATTCGCGCGCCAAGGCTTTTTCATACGTCAGTTCCTTGAATGGAGTGATCGAGACGCATCATTCCTGGGCAGAATGCGAGAAACGGGTAAAAGGTGTCAGAGGTGCGAAGTTTAAAAAAGCCATAAGCGCTGTGGATGAACAGGGGATAATCGCTGAATTCGAGGCGTTGTGATGCCGAGGTTTCACCTAGGCATTTGGTTTGGTGGCTCAACCGCGTTAGGTTTCACCTCCCGGGACATCTTTATCCTTTCTTTAACCTTTTTTTATCGGATTTTGAACCTTTTTTTATCCTTTCTTGAACCTTTCTTCATCAGGTCTTCATTTACCGCGCCTATAATCGGTGAGTGAAAAAAGGAGTTGTCATCTTTTGGAGCATTTTTCTAGCGGCCGCCATTTTCCGCGTCTGGCAATCGTTTCAAACCGTCGCGCCGGATATCGGATTATGTTTAAAAGAGAACGTCAGTGGAACAGGCACGATTGACGATGAGCCGCAAAGGGCGGAATCTGGCCAGATACTGGTCATTTCTGTCGGAGAAGCTTCAATCACTGGTTCTGGTACTGCTTCTCCGGTCAGCCAGAAGGAATGCTCGGCCGATTTTCTTCTGCGAGTCAAAACCAAACTTTACCCGGAATTTGCCTTCGGCGATCACGTCTCATTCCAAGGCAAATTGCTAGAGCCGATGAATTTTGGGAGCGGGGACAGCGGTAGGGAGTTCGATTACAAAGGCTATTTGGCGAAAGATGACGTTTTCTATGAGATGAAAAGCGCGACGGTCGCGAAGATCGACGAAAGGACCGGCGAAGAATCTTCCGAAAAAATCACCGCGAGCAATCTTATCTCATCTGCCATAAATAGAGTAACCTTACTCCTATACTCCCTCAAAGCCGGATTTGTCATGAACCTTGAGCGGACCTTGGGCGAACCGCAAGCGGCTCTGGCTTCTGGCTTGGTGGTCGGTGAAAAAGCGGCTCTGGGAAACGATCTGCTGGTTGATTTTCGTACAGTCGGACTCATCCACATCGTCGTGCTTTCCGGATACAACATAACCATCGTTGCCTACGCTATGCGTCGTCTGCTCTCATTCTTGCCGCGCATCTGGGGGATCGGGATCGGCGGAATCGGCATCGCGCTATTCGGTGTCTTGGTCGGCGGGGGAGCCACGGTGGTGCGCTCATGCGTCATGGCCGGGATCGCTCTTTCGGCCGATCTTCTGCGGCGCGATTACAATGTGACGCGAGCGCTGGCTTTGGCGGCGCTCATCATGCTCATAGAGAATCCGATGATCCTTCTCCACGACGTCTCTTTTCAGCTATCATTCCTGGCGACTTTGGGGTTGATCTTGCTAGCTGGTCCGGTCGAAGAGCGCCTGGGTTTTATTCCCGACACATTTGGTCTACGCGGCATCATCGCCGCCACTATCTCCACACAGATCTTTGTCACGCCGTTCATCCTATACATAATGGGCCAGATCTCTATCATTGGCGTCGTAGTCAATATTTTGGTTCTTCCGAGCATTCCGCCGACCATGCTTTTCGTCTTCCTGACCGGCGCTGGCGGCTTCGTCTTCATGCCGGTGGCCCAATTCTTCGGCTGGATCTCGCACTTGCTGCTCTCGTATGAGCTCTTCATGGTCCAGAACTTCGCCCGCCTGCCTTTCGCCGCCGCCCACGTGCCGCCGTTTTCCATCTGGTGGGTGATCGGATTTTACGCGGTGTTTCTAGGGGGGTTTGTGGTGGTGAAAAAGATGAAGTCTTCAAACAAATCGAAAAAGCTATGATGTCTTCAGTATTACTATTCTTATTTGAGGAGTTTCAGAAGATCCCCAAGGGAGTTCTTATTGATCGTCCGGATGAGTTGGTTGAAACTGGATTTTCGATGAACGAGACCATTTGGCATGCTATCCATGAAGCAGGTGCTGGTGTATTTTTTACACGGAGAACACTGAAACATCTCGCGGAGAAAGGATCGGAGGGTACAATCTTGTTTTCAAGTATTCCGCATGTACTGACTTATCCTGACATTGTCTATAGAGGAAATAATGTTCGTATCCTTATTGCAAAATTGTCAGGAGTCGAAAAAGAAGGCGAGTTCTACGTTGTTGTAATCGAAAGAACTAGTTCTCAAGCTATCATTATCATCACTTCGTTTATCGCCAAAGAAAAATACCTCAAGAACTTTGAGATTCTCTGGAGGACGGCAGCTTCGTGAAACCACGAAACGATCCCTCCATACTGCATATTCGCCGTGAAGCGAACGCTGGCGGCCGAGCCGAATTTTCCGCTCTTAGAGAATCTCGAAACTCTCAAGGTATTTACTGATTTAAGTTTAGGCGAAATGACGAGAAAGTCAAGGGTGTCTTCTCATCCGATATTCCTCTACCGTTTGACGACTTTATGGAGAGTCTCGGAAAAGTGGCGGGTCTTTTAACAAAGATAAAAAAGCCCAGCGTATGCCGGGCTTGAATGGCTATCCCCCGAAAGCAGACTGTCAATGAAGCATTCTGAGGGCCACATCGGAAAGTGTAAGCCTGTACACGATCCCGTTTCCGTTTAACTTGGGCACCAACGTGAAGAGAACTTCACCTTCGGCTGTTCGGACTCTCCGACCACAGGGATCAAACCATCCTGAGAAATAGTGACCATTTACACCAAGACCTTTCAGGATCACGTCTGGCCTTCGAAGTTTCGCTGCGGCCTCGTCCGGTGACACACCATCAGGTAAATTCGTCGGGACGATGGCGTGCTTCATACTCGCATCAACGAACTCTGCGAGCGTATGGGCTCTTTCTTCATTCATAATGTTCATGTGTTCTGTTTCCTTTCTTGACCTGCAAACACACTATAATAATAGAGAATATCAGTCAACATTTTTTATGTCTCGAAAGAATAGCAACCAAAACGCCAGCCTTCTCGACTCATATTCTTTTTGGGTCCCTATCAGGATTCAAATCCAATAACCCTATTTCACCGCCCCCTTATAATTCCCCTCAACCACCTCCCAATTCAGGTTCGCAAAGAAATCTTCGATGTAGTTCTTCTTGCCGGAAGGATGATAGTCGGCGACGTAGGAGTGTTCCCACATGTCGAGGCCGAGGATCATCACGCAACCGTTAAGCAAGCCAAGGTGCTGTTCGTCGATCCAGGTGGTTTGCAGGTCTCCGGTTCGAGGATCGCACCAGAGCGTAGCCCAGCCGATGCCGCGGGTGGTGGTGGCCAGGTGCTTGAATCCATTGAACCAGCCGTCGAACGACCCCCAAGTGTCGGCGATCTTCTTTTTGAGGGTGCTTCCACCGGCGAGATCATTCGGGCCGCCTTCAAATGCGGAGAAATAGACTTCGTGATTGCGGATGCCGTTGTATTCGAAGCTAAATCGGCGAGCGAGCTCTCCGACTACATACGGCGCGAAGGCATCGGTTGCAACGTACCCGTTGTATTCTGGGATTTTCTCCAAGATGGAATTGGCATTCTTAACATATCCCTGGTAGAGCTTGAGATGTTCCTCGATAGTTTTCTCGGAGATACCCTTGAGTTTGGGGATTTTGAAGGTTTTGGCAGTGAATTTATTCATATTTATATGGGTGTTGATTAGGCGGTGGCTAATCATAGCAAATTATCCAGGTTAATAAGTAATTACCTTACGAATTATAGCCGTCAATCGGTTCAATGGCCAATCTTTATCGTTTCTTTAACCTTTTTTTATCGAATTTTGAGACTTTCTTTATCCTTTCTTGAGCCTTTCTTCATCAGGTCTTCATCTCGAGAGAGTACGATCATGGCATGGCCCTCAAGCTATCTTCGAAGCCGATCATCATCGCCGCCACAGCCAGCGCGGTGGTCTTCGGAGTAGGTGGATACATTTGGAACGAGGATCATCGTCCCCAAATGCTCGATATATACGTTTTCAATCTGTCTAGCGGGCGTTCGATGTTCATCCGCACGCCGGATGATTACCGTGTGCTCATCGATGGCGGCTCGAATTCCGACGTCATACGCGAGCTCACGAAGATCATCCCGTTCTATTCGCGGCGCATCGACACTCTGATCGCTACGAATACCGACGGCAAAAACGTGAGCGGACTTATTGACTTGCTCAATAGATATCGCGTTGACGAGATTTATCTTCCGGCCGTGACGCTTCATAATCTGGGGCTTGCGAGCGACACCGACCCCATTTACCAGGCGTTATTACAAAGGATCGCTGATACCAAAGTCCCGGTTCACGAGATCGCGGCGGGGAACACTATCTTGTTCGGCAAAGCTGTCAGCGCCAAGATACATTTTCCGGTCGAACCGGCTGATTTTGTGTATTCGCGCGCCAGCGCTCCTGAAGTGTTGTTCACTTTAAAATTCGCGGCCACATCAGTGACTTTCTTAGGCAACGCTTCGCATAAGGTACAAGAATTTCTAGCAGCCACATCCTCGCACGTGACTGCGACTGATGCCGTGATCGTTTCGCACAGCGCTCTGCCAGCGAATATGTCGGTGCGGTTGATGAATGAATTGAAGCCGAAATTCTTGGTCTATTCGAAACAGTTGGCGTCGGCGAATAATTCCGGAACAGCTTCCAAACCAGCTGCGACCTTAAAGAAGAAATCAGCCAAAATCCCTCCCGATCCTTTGGCTTCTATTTCAATCGACCACCGCTTGAATATAAAAGAAATCGGCACCATACATGTGGTGTCGGATGGTACGAGCCTGACGATCAAGTGAAATCGCCCACAAGGGCGAGCGGGGAACTCATGGCCATGAATAAATCGGAGCTTAAATCAGCCCAGCCTTCTTCATGGTGCGGTACGCGCCGTTCTTTTGGATGGTGCGGAGAGCGCGAGTGGAGATCTTCAAAACCACCGACTTCTTGAGTTCTGGCACGTAGATGCGCTTTTTCTGCAGGTTGGGGTAGCGACGAACGGCACCGGAAGGGTTGAACTGAGTGGCGCGAGTCCGATTGGAATAGCGGCCGCCGACGACCGAGCCTCTTTTGGTGATTTGGCAGATGTTGGACATGAATGTAAGTGAGATCGTATGGTATCATAAGTCAAGCAGATTGCAAAATGCTTACCATCCTACCCATCGTCATCCTCATATTCTCGGTCATATTCCATGAAGTCTCGCACGGATTCATGGCTGATTTACTGGGCGACCCGACGCCGCGATTGCAGGGCAGGCTGACCTTGAATCCCATAAAGCATATCGACCCCATCGGTTCTATCATCGTACCCATTATAACGTCATTGGCTGGATTCACGTTCGGCTGGGCCAAACCGGTCATTTACAATCCCTACAACCTGAAGAACCGGCGTCAAGGCGAATTCCTCATCGCCGCCGCCGGTCCAGCCGCCAATCTGGCCATAGCGATCATATTCAGTCTGGTCATCCGGCTGACTGCCTCCGGAGCCGCGATCATGACGCCATTTTTGGAGGTTGCTTCATATATAGTGCTCATCAACATCGTCTTGGCGGTCTTCAATCTCATCCCTTTGCCGCCTTTGGATGGCTCGAAATTATTCCTGGCCTTTCTGCCGACGCAATACGGTCGATTACGCTTCACTCTGGAACGCTTCGGCCCGATATTCGTGCTTCTGGCGGTATTCTTCCTCTGGCAGATCGTGTCGCCGGTAGTGCCGTGGGTGTTTCAAATATTTACGGGGGTTAATTTGTTCTAAGTAACTAAGCAAACTATTACTTACCGAATATCGCTTGTAGAAATTCGTTGAAAGAACCGAAAATATTAGCCGAGTAACCATACCGTGTCTCACTTCCATTGAATGCCGCCGGGCTGGCTGATGGACTGGCTGATGGAGAAGCTTTGGGACTAGTCGATGGTGATGGGCTTGAATATGGTGACTTTGAAGGGGAAGGCGATCGGGACGGAGAGCTTGAAACCGCCGGAGAAACGGTCGAGGTCGGCGTAGGCGTCGGTGTCGGTGAACTAGTCGGACTTGGAGATGGCGTAGGAGATGTCAATGATTTCTGCGTGGATACAGATGAGGGCGTCGCCGAAGGTGAAAGTGAAGGTGAAGGCGTCGCTGATGGTGTAGCCGAAGGCAATGCCCTAAGTGAGTCAGATGATGTCGACGTCGCCAGTGGGGCAATAACTGTTAATCCGAGACCATTACTAGCCCCCGTCACCGGATGAGTGACTTGTACGCTGTAGGAATCAGCTGGAACATTCGGAACAAAATATAGCGTCAGACCTTTGGGAGAGACCACGGAATATGTCTTGGACATGGTCTTACTCTGTAATGTGACTATGTTGGGGGTCGTCATCGAGAATCGCACGCCGTTCACGGTGACTCCCTGATTGGCCGGAACCAGATTGGGCACGATCGAATTCAAGTACGGCGAAACTTCACCGACGATCACCACTGTGTTCGTCGTATTCGGTGCCGGTATCGTCAGTCTTGTTTGATTGGATAAGTCGCCAAGCGATACCATGGCCATAGTTCCATGATAAGCCCCGGCGAACATGGTCTTCGGATTCAACGTATTCTGAACTGTGAACGTCGCCGTTGTGTTTGCATGGATGACATAATAGCCGTTGCCATCGTCAGTAGTCCCTGAAGGTTGGGCGTATTGTTGGACACCTGTCGCGCTGTTACCGCCATCCGGGAGAGATACGTAAGACCAAAAAGCATTGTTTTTCGTGATCTTCTGATCCTGACTACCGGCGCTGATGGTTACATTAAATGTACTTCTCAATGAATTCTCTCCGCCATAAGGGTCATAAATCATAGACAGTGTTGAAGTGCCTGTAATCGTCGCCGTTGGTTGCGAAACTGTTTGGACAGTGACGCTGGTTGTAGCTGTGCCTCCCGGACCAGTGCATGAGAGATATAGCGTAAGATTCTTTAGACCCACAGTCATGAAAAGCGACGCGGTTAGAGGGAATGAGCCACTCGTTGCTGGAGTCTGCCATACCATTGGTAATTTAACAGGATATATTTTGTCCGGAGGTAAACTTGAGCAGGTAGTTGCATTGGTACTTGACCAATTGATAGTTGTTGACTGACCAAGCGCTATAGGATTTGGCGTGGCTGTGAGGGTGACTGTGGGGGGAGTCGAGGTCGATACAGTACTAGAAGCGAGACAGTTGAAGCATCCGGTGTTTTGATTATCACGAAGGACTGTTGGCCAGTCGAAATTAGGTGTCCTTGGACTAGAAGAACTGTTTGTCGTGCCGCCTAGATCAAGGATGTACAAGTTGACCGTGTTATAATTACCCGTACCAGCATGAACGTTACTAGGCCACACTGAAGATTGGATTATGGCGTTTACGTGTCCGTCACCGTTTACTGAGTCAAGGATCGGTATCATAAAGTCGTCAGCCGACCCGAGAGTTGGCACATCTATTTCTCTTTTCAAATTTCCATTTCCGTCAAATACCCCGATACCAGAGGGCGTCCCATCGATGAAGATATTACGAAATGGTGCCACAATTTCCGACTGACCATCACCGTCTACATCGCCTATAGTAACTCCATTTATCCTATGCTGCTCGGTGTTAGCAAATATAGTATTTAGGGAGCCGTCATATGCCACGATCTGGTCGCTTGTCACCGCCCAATTATCTTGAAACACTGCTACGATACTAGGCTTTCCATGGCCTAAATTACCGACAGCTAGTTGTGCGACTATGCGTCCAGGCATAGCACTGACTGAAGCAACAAGATTTCCACCACTATCGATCTCTTTGATGTAGGTCTTATAAGCGTCTGGATTGGTTAGTATCTGTGAAGCGAGAGATGAATCGAAAAGACTGAATGAAAATATCATTTCCGTCTTGCCATCATTGTTCAAATCTGCCGCAATTGGATTGACTCCAAATAGAATATATGACTTTCCAGTACCATCAAACACTAGCTGTTTCTTGATCAATTGATTAGTTGCTGAAAATACATTTGCGTACAACTTTAGATCCCTCATATATCCAGCGTCATTAGTAAATTCCCCCGTTATGACAGCTAAATTTTGCGATATACCATCAGATAAAAACACTGGATGAACAAAGGTTAGCGATCCAGATTGTGAACCTGGTGGTATAATTACAGGAAAATTTTTGAGTTTGTTACCATTAACATCGTACCCATTTATCTGGTTTACTGTTTGACTACCGTTGTATTGAACACTTCCTGTATATAAACCTATACCAGCACCATCTCGATTAAATGCGGTTATACTTGAATTTTGTGTCATTGAGGAATTCTGGTCCCACGATTTAATGACTGAACCGTTCGTATCGATGATTTTTTTGGAATTGTCACCGAATGACTCTGCTAGGCCAAGAACATTCTGTTGTCGAGTCGGACTGTAAAGTACTGATGGCATTGAATCATCCGGTATAGTAGAGCCGTCCGCGAGATTCTGCAACCTAGAGTATGTCCCATCCAAACCGTAGAATAATAGTGTTGGCGGATAACTACATGAACCAGCATTAGAGCAACTTGTGTAATAAGGAACGACCAATTTAGTCGGGGAGTTCGGTTGATGTAAGACCACTAGATTACCTCTAGGAAAACCAATTAATTTCTGTGGCCAATTATTTAATAATTCTTTGACGACTGCCATAGTAAACGGCTCATCGATATTCCAGACGCCATTTTGATAGACCTCCAAGTATAAGTAATATTTTCCATCCGCCACATTACTGAAATCAGCGGAACAAATAGTGTTTCCTGTAGGAATCGAATTACCCGAACATATAGTCGTCGTATTGCCGGGAATTGGCGCCAATAATACTCGATAACTTGTGGCTGATGGCAAATGGATACTGCCTAGGATTTGTTGTACTCCACCATTGATATAATTGAGATTATTTCCCACTGACGTGATCTCCATATTATTAACTTCCAGAAGTCCGGCATCACTGCTAGTGTTTCCCGCAGAATCGGTGACCATCAATCTAATAGCGTATGCTCCTTCGTTGAGAGAGGTAGTATCCAAACCGGAATACAAAACTCCGTTTGAAACAGGCTGATTTGACGTGTATAAATCTGTGAAAGAACTAGGGTCTTGTCCTTGTCCATAGGAAATTTTGTACTGCTTAAAGTTTTGGGCAGTAGCAGTTCCTCTTATACTAATAGTGCCATTACCGACAGTTATCGGCACAAGCAAAGCGATCGGTGGACGCGGTGATCGAACTTCCTGCAGCGCGTCGATCCTGCCTTGCCCTTGGTCATCAACCGAAATGCCGCATGAATATCCGACGGGACAATTACCTGAAAGATGTTTAGAGCTGTCTCTTATCGCCGCTTTGATTTCCGCCGGCGTCCAATCGTGGTGAAGCTGCAAAAGCAAAGCAGCTTCTCCGGCAACGTGTGGAGTGGCCATAGAAGTCCCCGAAATAGCAACGTGGGTGCTGTCGTGATAGCAATTAGTATCGCCGTCAGAAAACGCAGTGCTCCATCGCGCGGCACAAATATTCACGCCAGGAGCAACTACATCAGGTTTGACCAAATTGTATGTGTTTCCGTCCGATGCTGTCCAAGTGACAGGGCCACGCGAACTGAATGATGCGATGTTATCTTGTTTATCCGTTGCTCCAACTGTGATGGCGTTTCTAGCCGTACCTGGTGAACCTATGGTATTTGAAGCCGGTCCGTTGTTACCTGCGGCAACCGTGACAACTACTCCAGCATTTACGGCATTATCAACAGCTGTAGACATTTCATCATCCGGATTTCCCGGACCACCCAAGCTAAGACTGGCTATGTCCAGGTGATCGGAAAGATTTCCATCATAATTCGGATCTGTGGCGGCCTCCAATCCAGCGATGATATTGCTGTTATCGCATGAACCGCCGCTATTGCAAACTTTATACGCGTATATTGTGGCATCCGGAGCCACGCCTTTAGGCATACCGTTACCTGCGGCGATATCCGCCACATGCGTGCCGTGACCCATATCATCCATTGGATCGGGATCGCTGTTGACGAAATCAAAACCGCCAGCCACTTTACAAGAGGTGACTTGACCGTTCACGACTTTGGGACCGAAACAACCGCCTAAATCAGGATGCAAATAATCTACGCCAGTGTCAATGATGGCAATCTTTACCCCTTTCCCGGTAATTGGAGTACTTGTTGGTGCTCCTGGAAAGTTATCCGCCCAGACTTCTGGAGCTTTTATGAGCGGCACGGAATCCATGAGATCGACATGGACTGTCCGAACCTGTTCGATCTTCTTCACTTGAGAAAGGTTGCTGACGCTCTTCACTTCGTCGGCATTCATGTTAAGAACGACAGCATTGAGTACGACGCTGAAAGATTTTTGTGAAGCGCTCTTCGAACCGGAAATATTGCTGATTATGGCCGCATTTTTTGCTTTGACAGCTGAGGGCAGATTCTGTAGGAATGAGCTTTGTTGGTTTGATATCAGCTTTTTTTGAGCGGATAAAGCGGAATTTAAATCCGCAGATGACACCTTGGCACCGTTCTGATTCTTCAGTTGAGCATATTTAACGGAAAGAGGAGATTGCGTAAGTTCAACAATGTATTGGTCTTTTACGAGAGACGATTGAATCGCAGAACCTAAAGATGTTTGGGCTTTGGCCAGTGGTGCGCTCGAAATGACCGTGTTTAATGATGGCTGGCCCATTGGGTTCACTGTTACTGAATTATCGCCCGAAACTGCCCTGGTTGTGGCACTGGTAATGTATCGTGCGGAAGCAGAACTGTATTCCGCGGTCGGCTGATACGACTTACCTGCTGTTAAACTCCCCACCGCCGCCGTTTGAGTCTGCGACTGTACCGGCATAGTCACGGCATACCCGACGACGAAAAACGCGAAAGTGCCGCTTATTATGGCGGCGATAATAAGCGGAAGGAGTTTTTTATTCATGTCCTAATAATACCGCCATAATCGTGGTCCAGATAGTGGATAACCTTAATGTCGAAGCCGCGAATAATGTATACTAAGACGCATCCAAACGTCAGAATCATGATGAAAAAGCTATTCCACATGATCGTTTACATTTTGGCTATTTTCGGCCTCATCATGCTCGTTGGTTTTATTGCCATCAAGTTGCACTGGACAAATGTGACAGGAATCGTCGATAGTCAGCACGATTACTTCAAGGATCAGATCGTCGTCAGCAGTGTCAGCGTTAATTCTGCTTGGATCAGTAGTCCGGAGTGGCAGTCATTGAAGATCGCGATCCTGAAAGACCGAGGCGACATCGATAGGGCGGCAACGGTCGCTCAAATCTCACCACGTCTCATCGTGGCACCTCTCATCGTCGAACAGTTGCGTTTATTCACGGACAACCGTGATCTCTTCAAGAGCGTTTTTGAACCTTTGAAAATTCTAGGCGTGCAGAATCAGTTTTCTTGGGGAGTCATGGGCATAAAGGAAGACACGGCTAAGCAGATCGAAGACAACTTGAAGTCGAGCACTTCTACCTTCTATCTCGGATCACAATATGAACATCTGCTTGATTCGACCTCGACCGATTCCAATATCGCTCGTTTCAACCGGCTGACCGACTCCAATGATCGATACTATTCATATCTATACACCGCGCTATATGAGAAGGAATTGATGCGACAATGGCAGAATGCCGGATTCGACATTTCCAGCCGTCCGGAAATCCTCTTTACTCTCTTCAACATCGGTTTCTCACATTCAATACCGCATTATGATCCACAAGTCGGCGGCGCTGAGATCAAGCTCGGCTCTACGATATACAGTTTCGGTGGGTTGGCCGCTGGCTTCTATAATTCCTCGGAACTTCCTGAATTTTCCAGATGATGTAGGCGTACCGATAATGATGCAGAATTTGCACCAATTTTGTCTTCATGTTAAGGTAATCCCACTGCCCAAAGGGGGCAACAAAGCAATTACCGATCCGCATGAGTAATCGTCGAGGTCCGCTCGGGCCGAAGATGGTGAAAAAATCAGGCGGAATCTAGAAAAGTTAGCGACTTTCCAACTTTCTATGCCAACGATCAATCAACTTACGAAAACCAATCGCGCGCGTTTCAAGCGGAAGTCTAAGTCCGTGGCCTTGACGCGCACTTTCAACAGCATCAAGAACCGCCCGATCTTCTTCCCGGCGCCATTCAAGCGCGGCGTTTGCGTCAAGGTAACAACCAAGACTCCGAAGAAGCCTAACTCGGCTATCCGCAAGATCGCCCGCGTCCGCCTTTCGAACGGTATGGAAGTGACCGCTTATATCCCGGGAATGGGGCACAATCTCCAGGAACACGCAGTAGTCCTCCTGCGCGGAGGCCGCGTCAAGGATGTCGGTCTGCGATATTCAGTCGTTCGCGGTGTTTTGGACTGTGCCGGAGTGGAAGCCCGTAGGAAAGGCCGTAGTCAGTACGGGAATAAGAGGCCGAAGGCGGCAAAGGTGTAAATCTCTAAACAATCATGCGACGCAAAATCAAAATCAAGCGAGACCTCAAGCCAGATATCAACTATCAGTCTTTGAAGCTGGCCAAATTCACGAACTACATCATGGAATCTGGCAAGAAGAACATCGCTCGCGGCATCGTGGCTGATTGTATGGCTGTAATCAAGGAGAAAGCCAAGGTCGAGAACCCATTGGAACTCTTCGAAACAGCCCTGAAAAATGCCACACCGGCTATGGAAGTCCGCTCCCGACGCGTCGGTGGCGCCAACTACCAAGTCCCGCGCGAAGTTCGACCGGAGCGCAAACAAGCATTGTCCATGAAGTGGATCATCGATGCCGCCCGTTCCAAGAAAGGCAAGCCCATCCATGAAAAGCTAGCTGACGAGATCATCGCCGCTTCCAAGAACGAAGGCGAAGCCGTCAAGAAGCGCGAAAATGTCCACAAGATGGCCGAAGCCAACAAGGCCTTTGCTCACTTCGCGTGGTAAGTATCAATCTTAAATATCGGAATCTCAAAGATGGAGAAAAAAGAATTTGATAGAAGATTGTACACTTATGCTTTGAATGTAGTAAAATGCGTGGATAGTTTTTCGAATGGTATTTCATCGCAAGTGATAGCCCGGCAACTGGTCAGAAGTGGAACTTCAGTGGTTGCAAACATAGTAGAAGCAAAAGGTGCAAGCTCAAGGAAAGACTATGTGAACTTCTATACTCACAGTTTGAAGTCCGCAAACGAATCAAAACTGTGGATCGGTCTTGCACGAGATACAGGCAAGCTTTCTAAAGTTAAGGCGGAACCACTTCTTAAAGAGACGGTAGAGATATCAAAAATTATAGGTGCAAGCATCATAACCATGAAGAAGAACGCGAAAGAATCAAGATTTGAGATTTAATATTTAATTTTTAAGATTACAATGAACCGCGACTACCCACTCCAATCAGTACGTAACTTCGGGATCATCGCCCATATCGATGCTGGCAAGACGACCACCAGCGAGCGTATTTTGTACTACACGGGCATGACGCACAAGATCGGGGAAGTGCACGAAGGGGATACAGTTACGGACTGGATGGAACAGGAGCGCGAGCGAGGCATCACTATCACGGCCGCCGCCATCACCTGCTTCTGGAGCCCGACGTACATGAAGGGCGTTGTCGGAGCCGATGGAAAACCTGATATCTCCAAGAAAGTCCGATTCAACATCATCGACACGCCAGGTCACATTGATTTTACTGTCGAAGTAAAGAGGTCGTTGAGAGTCCTAGACGGAGCAGTCGTCGTTTTTGACGGTGTGGCCGGTGTAGAGCCCCAATCAGAGACCAATTGGCGCTATGCTGATGACGGAAAGGTGCCTCGTCTCTGCTTCATCAACAAAATGGACCGCATGGGCGCGTCGTTTGAGTATTCATTCAAGTCTATTTTGGAACGTTTGAACAAGAAAGCCGTTAGATTCCAGATGCCGATCGGCTTGGAAGGCGAGCATAATGGTGTCATCGACCTTTTGACCATGAAGGCCTATTTCTTCGAAGGTGAAATGGGAGACAAGATCATGGAAAAGGAGATCCCAGCCGATTTGCTGGAAGAAGCCAAGAAGCATCACGCTGAACTCATCGAGAAGATCGTCGAACATGATGATGTAGCTATGCAGCAATACCTCGATGGCAAGGAGCCTTCATTGGCAGAGCTGAAAAAGATCACCCGTAAGGCCGTCATCAACAACGATATGTTCCCGGTCTTCACCGGCTCGGCCTTGAAGAACATCGGCGTCCAGCTGGTTCTCGACGCCGTCGTCGATTATCTGCCATCGCCCTTGGACATCCCGCCGATAAAGGGAATTGACCCGCGAACTGGCGATGAAGCTATCCGCCACGCCGATGATTCCGAGCCTTTCTGTGCTCTAGCCTTCAAATTGCAGAACGATCCGTTCGTCGGAGCTTTGACTTTCTTCAGAGTCTATTCGGGGACTATCGAAGCCGGCACTTATATATACAATTCGAGCACTGGAAAGAGGGAACGCCTGGGCCGTATCGTCAGATTGCAAGCCGACAAGCGCGAGGAAGTCAAGAAAGTCTATTCCGGCGAGATCGCCGCGGCCGTGGGCCTCAAAGACGCGCTCACGTCTCATACTTTCTGCGATGAAGAGAACCCGATCGTCTTGGAGGTCATCAAATTCATGGATCCGGTGGTTTCGCTCCGCATCGAACCCAAGACCAAGGCTGACCAGGAGAAGATGGGCATGGCACTCCGCAAACTCGGCAATGAAGACCCGACATTCAAGGTCACGAGCAATCAGGAAACCGGCGAAACGATCATTTCCGGTATGGGCGAACTGCACCTGGAGATCATGGTTGACCGCATGAAGCGCGAATTCGGCGTGGAAGCCAACGTTGGCGAGCCGCAAGTGGCCTATCGCGAGACGATCCGGGGCGCGGCCGAAGCCGAACACAAATATATCAAGCAGACTGGTGGCAAGGGTCAGTACGGTCACGTCCGTCTCAATCTAAAGCCACTCGAACCCTGGCCGGAAGGGGAGAAGATCCCCAAGACGGTGCATCGTTACGATGACTTCGAATTCGTCAACTCCATCAAAGGTGGCGTCATTCCCAATGAATTCATTCCGGCTGTGGAAAAAGGCGTCCATGAAGCAATGGATCGCGGCATCGTGGCCGGCTACAAGATGGTCAATATCTCCTGCGAACTCACATTCGGTTCATACCACGACGTCGACTCATCCGAGATCGCCTACAAGATCGCCGCTTCACAAGCATTCCAAGACGCCTGCAAGCGAGCTAAACCTGTGATTTTGGAGCCCATTATGAAATTGGAAGTGGTCTGTCCGGAGAAATACATCGGAGATATCAACGGTTCTATCGCCTCAAAGCGCGGCCTCATCGAAGGTCAGAATCCCAAAGGCGTCAATGTTTCCATCATCGCCAAGGTTCCTCTGGCCGAGATGTTCGGTTATACCACTCAACTGCGTTCCATGACCTCCGGCCAAGGCTCGGCCATGATGGAATTCGACCACTACGAAGTCGTGCCGGCCAATGTGGCGGAAGCGATCAAGGAAAAGAGGAAGTAATGCTATTTATTTCGAGGCGAAAAGTCTGGTATTACTCTTCGCATATATTCATCAAACTTGGGTACGGTAAAAACATTATCTCCATATGATGGAGAATATATCATTCCTTTTGCAATGATGTTTGCTCTTACGGGTGCTACCTGTGCAACCGTTCTATTCAATCTACTTGCAATGTCGCCTGACTTGTGTGGTCCAGGGCCAAGATCTGCCATAGCTCGCAAGTATTCCTTTTCTCCTTTTGTGAGACGATCAAACCGGACTCTGAAAAAACTTGCATCTAATGCCTTAGTTGCTGATCTGTTTGCTCTCTTAACATCTGATAAGGAGATGTTTGGTCCGGGTGCTTCGTTCCAAGTGTGAAGTCCCCATTCTTGAAGAAAGTACGGATACCCTTCAGTTGCTTTCACTATTTCGTTTAAAGCATCTTCATCAATGGTCGCTCCGGCGCGCTCGATAGGTTCCTTTATAGCAGATTTGGCATCTGGTCCAGTCAAAGGTCCGATATGCTGGAATTCAAATAAACGTTCGGCGTACGATTTTGCTTTACCTGTTAATCCGGCGAGTTGAGGTAAACCGGCGCCAAATATGATTAAAGGTAGTCCCAGCTGGCCAACTCTATGGAGTGCCGCAAGCAAAGCACCAAGTTCTTTTACGTCAACATATTGTAGTTCGTCTATAAAAAGAGCTACCGAAGTTGATGATTCTTTCGCCGCCTCCCCTGCGGACACGAGAAGGTCTGTCAGATCTTTGTCTAGAGACCCACTGTCGGCTGTTCCAGTTGAGGGATTTATGCCAAGACCGATATCTCCTATCTCGATTTTAAAAGCTGATGCAAATGATCTAAGTATTGCAATCGCGTTACGAAGTTTTTCTTTGGCTCCCTGAATTAGATCGAGTTGTAGGAGAATTTGTCTAAGATACGGAACCAGTAGATGGGCAAGGCTTTTCTCTTCCGGAGATTCGATTAACACAGCATGGTATCCTTTTTCTTGAGATATCTTCTGTATTCGATTGAGGAGAACAGTTTTACCTACGCCACGTAGGCCAATTAGAATCGCGCTTCTATCTGGTCGGCCAGCTTTTATACGCTCTAAAATAACGTCGGCTCGTTCAAGATTCTCTTTGCGACCTGTTAGCTCAGGGGGTTGTGTCCCAGCACCAGGAGCAAAAGGATTCAGTGTGTGTTTCATACCTAAATTAATAGCACTTTATCTAGTTTAGTACAATCGAGGCTAAACTAGATAAACTTAAGAAATGTTCTTGATGTTCTTGATGGCTGATTACATACGAAAGATGTAAGATATACTG
>PMZP01000082.1 GCA_003170325.1 Candidatus Tayloriibacteriota bacterium | reverse complement strand
GTTACTGGCTGGGCTAGGGCTTGCGGAGGTACGGTCTCTTCTACGGATGTCAAGAATAACAATCAGAATAGTCCAACGATGCCAGGCGATTGCTCTACTATGAGCGGCAACATGACAAGCAGGCCTGACGGCTGGGATGGTTGGATCGAGCTTTCCGGCACCAATCACCAGACAGGGGATACTTCAGGATCCAACGGTACGTCTCAAAGGGGAGTCACCTATAAGACAGTTACGACTGGTACTGTGACTGCTGGCACATTCACTGGCTATGCTTGGGGCGGTCCTGTTGTCGGGTGGATTAATTTTGATCCAAACATCGGCTATTCTGGACAAGGAGGCGTGCCCCCTACTAACTGCCCAGGCTGCGGAGGAGGGCCAACTAATCCAGTTGTTCAATGCTTGACTCCGGCGACACTTGTAAACCTATCACCAAGCGGCGGTACTGTTTCGGTCTCTGCGTCTGCTTCGGGCGGATCTGGCACAGGATACACATATGCTTGGGGTATTGACGGCGTATTCGGATCATATGGTGCGAACCCATCAACGGTAACTCTTCCGCAAAATTCCCAATTGACTCCTCAAACGCATACAATATCAGTAATGACAAAGGATTCTGCCGGAAATACTTCAACCGGAGCTGCTACATGCAACGGACAAGTTACTGTTGCGCCACCAGTAGTAGGTAATACGTTGCAGTTGTTGATTGGAGCGTATCCAGGAACTAGTCTAATTGTGACTTCAGCCACGACTCCTCCTCCGCTTAGAGTCAAACTAGGTAGCGCGTTCCAATTGTCTTGGACGAATACGTTGACGCCGTTCAATCCTGTAGATAATTCAGGTTATAAATGCACACCGTCATTGCCAGCAAATGGCCCTGTAAACTGGTTATCTAGTAACTTTAATAATTCTACCTATGTTTCACCGGGTAGTGCCACCACTAATGCACAAAACATCGATACAAGTCTCGCATCCACTGGGCTTTATACATTTACGATTAATTGTACAAGTTCCGTCAATATTCCTGCAGCGACATCCACAACAGCAGTATTACACGTTGTCAGTGTGAGCGAGGGGGAGAGATAAATAAAAAAGGCCGAGGGATCTTATCCTTCGGCCGTGCGAATATGCAGCGTCACTTGATGCTTGCCCGATAGAAATTGAATGGAGAGCTTGTGTTCAATATGATTGAGCTTTGCTGTGCTGTGATTGGTGATGTGAAATTACTGACAATTGACCATACCAAAAGATCAGAAGATTTCCAAATAGTGATGTCTGCACCACGTGCAGCCGTGACCAGCAATTGTTTGCTGCGTGACAATTGGACGACGGGTGGCGCAATCATGTCTCCATACTGGGTATAAACTGCTGTTTGACCGTTTACCGTCAAGGTTATTCGCACCCAGTATGAACCGATGCTATACCAATGACTTAGTACTAAGTATCCAGAACACGTCTGTTCATAACTGTGCGCGGCTTGGTTAGTGTTCCATGAAGCCGAGTTAGTTGAAGCGCCATTCTCCCAGGAATACCAGCATGGAGTCGGCGTACCAACATCGACTCTGAAATATGACAGGCCCGGCACTTGCATTACGATGTTCTCTCCATATGCAGGGCTGCTTATGGGTAGAGCATTAAGGAATGTGTTCGAGGTGACTAATGATAATGGTCCGATATTTGTCCAGAAATTAATCCCGACAAAATCTCCTGGTGGATTAAGGTAACTGTAGATAACCTCTGGTACATACCACACTGGATTTTCCGGAGGACAATCTCCTGATTGGATCAGGTCATCTAACAATGACATAGCGCCTTTCGCCATCGTTTGCACGTAGTCATCGTAAGACTCAAAGCCGTAACCCCCGTATTGGTTATAAATGTAGTGCGATTGGTTACTGTAGTCATAGTAAGCAAGCATGTCCATGAACGGATGAGTCTGTGACACGTGAGTGTCGTAACTCGAACCATTGGTCGACACGATCCAATTCCGGATGGTCAACTCATCGCCGATCGGCAAAGCTGACGGCAGTCCGGACGGTAGAATGATGTAAGCTGGAGATATTTGCCCGTTGGTATTTTGCGACCAAAGGGAAGGACATGCGACCGCGAGGGTCGCAAGCAAAACTAAACTACGAATCGTGTTGTTCATACGACTCCTTTCTTTTTGTTGCGCCTACCGGTCAGGCAGGCATGCTTCGTAATCTTCAACCACAACAGGTGATCTAGAAATTGAAGCGGGATTAACTTAGAGACTCTTCACATCGTCTTGTCAACGAGCAAAGTGCTATTACTGGTATAGTTATGCCACATTCAGTTATAAAAGTAAAGGGGATAGGCTGTGGATAACGGTGATATAATATGGCTTATTCACATGCCTCCCGACAACATAACACCAGCGCCAGATCCTGTTGAGTCTGCTCCAGTCGCGGCTGACCCACCTGTTGTCGATACATCTCAACCAACTCCTGATTTGCCAGCGACTGATTCAAATACCGCAACCTCGGACACACTGGTTATTGATTCACCTGCGCAAAATTTAAGCCAACCAGCAACAGATTCATTTGTACCTCCACTAGCGCCTATTCCCGTAAATGTCGACCATCAACCTGTCGCAGCATCTGGAGCAGTTAATTCATCTGCGCCAGTCATCATAAATGAAAATCCAGTCTTTGAACCAAGCCAACCGGATGATGCGGCCTCCGAACATGCGCGTCTGGTCGCCCTGGGACGAAGCCTCCTCCCAAAAGCCAATGCTACTCGAGCCGCACATAAGCAAAAGCACATGGATAGAATCGTGGCTCTAGTCGGTGAGCAGGGCACCATGCTACGCCAGGAATTGATATTGATCATGCATATGTCAGCGGCACAGATCGACCGCTACCTGCATGAGCTTGTCGCGGAAGGGAAGCTACGGCATATAGGCGCGCACAATCACGGGAAATATGAGAGGGTGTGAGCGATCGGTGACAAAATGTCACCAGTTGAAATTTGGTGTATCATGGCTAGATGGAAATAATTTATTGGAGTGAAAAAGTGGAGAAATTCATCAACAATCTTGACAGAATTACTTCTGCTCGTGTAAGAAAGACAATAAATTCGCTCGAAAGAGTCGGGTATTTGCTTGGGATGCCAGATTCAAAAAGTTTAGGCAAAGGATTGTTTGAACTGAGAACTCTAGGAAAAAATCAAGTAAGGATTCTATACGTATTCCATAATGGCAAAGCAGTGATAATCCATTGTTTTGTTAAAAAGAGATGGAATATTAGCTCTAAAGACATTAATTTTGCGAGGAGAGTTCAAAAGGAAATCATGGAACTTGCATAATATAGCGTATATGATATATTAATACTATTATGAAAACACACAAAGTATTCATGGCGGAGTTTCTTGCTGATCCAGAGAATAGGAAAGCATATGACAGTCTTGAGGTTGAATTTAAGCTTCATGAAGCGCTTATTGATGCGCGCATTCAAAATAAACTGACGCAGAAGGAGTTGGCAAACAAAATGGGGATCACTCAATCTGCGTTGGCGAGGTTTGAATCTGGAAGAACAAATCCGACTCTTTCTTTTCTTCAGAAGATCACCGCTGGGTTGGGTTTGAAACTCACAATTATTTAGTCGGGGTCCGCCGTCTAAGCCAACAACGCTTCATAATTTGGGATTTCCCACTAACTCCGCTTAAAGGCGGGGTTGATTTTTATGTGGAGTAGAATTCTAGTAATATAATCCGCTCTGCGTATTATATCACAGCAAAATGAAAGCGGGACTATATATTTGTTGGAAAAAGTAATATGATATATGAGTAAGTGTAATCTTCAAATGAAACTAATATTCACATTCAAAAACCATGCCAATGAAACCGTCAACGCGGTCTATTATGACGTCGATTCCGTTGACGGACTGCGCGGGAAAAAAGTGGATGGCGTTCAAGGATATTGTTTTTACAAAGATAAGCTGGTGCTCGTCTACTCCGAATCCAAAGGCTATTGGAATCTGCCGGGCGGCGGAGTGGAAGAGGGGGAATCTGTTGAGCAGGCCTTGGTTCGCGAGATCAAAGAAGAGACGAATATGAGAGTGATCTCGATGCGCATGATCGGATATCAAGATCTGACTGATCCTCACCGTGAATATAGGCAAGCAAGATTCGTCTGTTCAGTCGAGCCTTACGGCGATTTCGTCAGAGACCCAGATGGCGGTGAGATCACGGAGGTGAAACTCATCGACCCGAAAGATCTGGAAAAATATCTCGACTGGGGCGAAGTCGGGGATCATTGCCTGGAGAGGGCGATTCAGGTAGTGCGTCTGATCACCTGAATACCTTGAGGACCAAAGATAGCACATAGAGGAAAAGGATCGCATATTATACCACCTGCCGAAACTGGGTTGAGAATCATTGCAAAGCATATAGTCCAGGCGTAGGATATTCATATGAATAATAAAAACTTTATCCCAGAAGTAAAGTTCGATCTAGCTCCAGTAGAGTTGGAGGCTGAATATTTGTATTTCTTTTCTAAGATAGAACCAAGATTTAGCGCTATAATGAATAGGGTCTATCCGGAATTGGATGGTATCATCGAAAAAGCAAAGAATAAAGAAGAGGCTATCTTGAAATGTCGAGAATTCGCAGAAAAGGTGATCGGAAAGAATAGGGAGATCATTATCAAGGCAAAAGATATATTCCAAAACGATTGGAGCATGGTCAGTAGAGAATTTCTCGAGACTTTAGCCACGCATTTTGAGACCGAATGGCCTAGAGATAGAGGTACGATAACTGCATATATTTCCATGGTGCCGATATTTCCGCGATTCTTGGATAAGTATTCATTTTACGTCGGTTATAAAGTAAATTCGGCACAAGCAAGAGAGATAATCGCTCACGAAATCCTTCATCTTCTGTGGTTCAAGAAATGGAAAGAGGTATTCACTGAAATTCCGAGCAATGAATACGAAAGCCCTCATTTGACATGGAGATTGAGCGAAGTGATGGATCCAATCATCCTTCAGTGTCATCCCGGGCTCAAAAGTTTGATACAACCGACAGGATGGGGTTATCCTTCATTCAAGGCCCTAAAAATAGGGGATATCAGTATGACTGAATATTTTGTAAAGGTTTACATGAAATGCCTGCAAGAAGGCCATAGTTTCGAGGAAATATTGAAAATATTATGGAGAGAGGCTCAAGAACATAAGGAGATTTTGGAGAAGTTTTGAATAGTGGTATTTCAGCGGAGCAGATAAAAAATCCGTTACTCCTGATGCTATCAAGAATAACGGGCTTGCTTGTGTCCATTGCTGACAGACGGCGGACGGTCAGTGGGCAGAGGTGTCTTTCGTGACAGTCTTTTCCGGCTGTTTGGCGGCAGGCTTGGTCGTCGGCTTGGGGACGGGCTGCTGCATCTTTACCGGAACGGGCTTTTGGACGACTGGCGACGCGCTCTGGTGTTCCACCTGGCGGGGTTCGACCTGATTCGGGTGTTTGGTATCTGTGACCTCACGTCTCGGCTCGACACGGGCGGGGTTTTGATGAGTAGTTACCTCACGTCTCGGCTGGACATGATCTCTGCGCGCGTCCCGGTAATGTTCGTTACGGATGGCGTGTTCGCGCCAATCGTGGTGAGCGCCTTCCCATCTGTGAAAGCGTTGGAATCGGAATGGCTCGCAGACGAGCCAGACATTTCCAGGTCCAAGGTAAACGTATGAGCCATTGACGACGCCGACCATCTCGGAACCATCCCAGACATAAGTCTCGGGAACCAATACCGGTGCGTCGACTTCGACCACAGGTGCTTCAACCACTGGCTCACGGTAGGCAACATGGCCTTCTGGCACCACGATACATCCGACCGATACCGATACGCCTGCCGCTAAAGACAGGGCGTACATCCGCATATTTGATCTCATACTTTTCCTTCTTCTGTTTCAGTTGTTATGTGTGCTGACCTCGCATTCTGCGAAGCTTTTCGTTTCTCGTTATACCATACTGCTATATATTTGGTCAATGTAGATGACGACTATGATTATTGTACCAAGTTGTGTTGCGGAATGTCATATGCTACCATTGTTCCACAATGAGATATCAAGCCATTCAATCGAATAGCTGGCACCATGACCATCTTCAGTACGAAGGGGGTCATTATCTTGTCTCATAATCTCTAGATAGAGCATAGGCACGAATCATAAGACACCCTTCGTACGAGGTGTTTTTTTGTATTATCCAAATTCATCAAATAGTATATGACAATAAACAAATTGAACAAGAAGAGATTCATAAGAGATCTATCGAAACTCGTGTCTTTCAAGACCATCACTTCAGACGTTGTCGAGAATGCCAAAGCCCTTGATTTCATCCGATCACGGATAAGCAAAAAAGCTGTGATCGATAGAATCACGAATAATGAAGTCGAATCCCTAATCGCATCGAATAAACGCGACAAGTCTCCGGATATATGTTTTTTGGTACACTCAGACGTGATAGCCGGAAAGCCAAACCAGTTTAAGATATCTATAAAGGATGGCGTAGCTTTCGGTAGGGGAGTGAGCGACATGAAATTCTCCATACCCATAGGGTATACGCTGTTGAACGCTCTCATAGAGGATAAGTCGAAGATATCTTTCACGTTGGTCGTCACCACTGACGAAGAGACAGGCGGATTCAATGGTGCTGCATATTTGGCCGGCAGATATGGCTTGAAGCCCAAGATTCTCATCGTGCCCGATGGTGGCGATGGCCTGGTATTCGTGGATAAGGCCAAAGGCGTATGCGCCCTGCGTATAGATTCGATCGGCAAGCCGGCTCACTCTTCTAGGATATGGGATGGCAAGAATGCGCTGGAACCGCTCGTGAGATTGTGCGGATCCGTCCTCTCCAGATACGGTAAGAATAACAGACGCGAATCATGGAAAACTACGGCCAACATTGGGAAGCTCCAGGGTGGGGTATCAGCAAATCAAGTGTGTCCAGAAGCATACGCCATACTAGACTTCAGATTTCCGGAAACTACTACATTCGAGGCTATATTTGATGAAGTATCAGCGATGGCGAGGAATATAGATCGAACACTCAAAGTCTCTGTTTATTCCAGAGGAGAACCAACAGCGGTCGATGTCAATCTACCCATAGTCAAATCATTTATAAGCAGCTTTGAGAATATTTATGGCAGAAGGATAAAGATAAAGGGAACCTACGGCGCATCGGATGCGAGGCACTTCGCCAAACTGAAATCACCGATCCTAATGATTAAGCCTAAAGGTGGCGATATACACGGCGACCGAGAGAATGTGGACATTGATTCATGCCTGCTCTTCTATAAGGCCATAAGGGATTTTATTCTCAACCTTGAGAAGATCGGAGCCAAGCATTGGTAAAGAGCGATTCTCATCGGCTATCCCGACTACGGTCGGGGGTAGTCAACTGTCCGCATGTGTGTGTGGGCAGTGACTGTCGTAGTTCTTTAACAATGAAACGAAAGGAATATCTATGAAAGATACGTCTGTTGTGAGAGTGAATATTGATCCATCTCGATTCATGGGATTGTTCAAATTCGACACTTCCAAATCATTGATGGTCGGTGTCGAGCGAGAATGTTTCATCGTAGATGCTGACCGTAACATCGTACCTCGCGCGCCGCATATTCTCGTTAGCGGTGAAAACATCATATTCGGTTACGAATTATCCGCGTGTCAGATAGAGAGCCGTATAGGCCCATGTGATATAGGTAATCTATCCGACGACTTGAATAAGGTCGATGGTCTCTTAGCTGATCGTTTTTCGAAATATAACGATTGTGCCATGTCGAATGCCGGGATAATCAGACCGTCATATATCGAAGTGGGTCAGGAAGATATGCCCCTAGATGTCTATCCGGATCCGTCCGGCAGATATCAGGAGCTAGTCAAGACCATGCCTCGACATGTCCTACAGGCCGCATGCAGGGTCATAGGCACCCATATCCATATCGGCATGCCTGATCACACCGTGGCCCTAAAAGTCTACAATCAGGTCATAGGGAGGTGCGATTGGCTGTGTTCGAGAGGAAATGGTTCGTTCGGCGAGCGGTTGGACATATACCGCATCGTCGCACCCGATTGTGACCCAAGGCCATACCAGGATTGGGGCGAGTTCTACAGAGAAGCCTGTATCAGAGGATTCGATGAAGATCCGCGCAAATGTTGGACTCTCATCAGGATATCCAAGCACGGGACCATAGAATTCCGCATGTTCGGCGCCACCTCATCAATAAAGAGGATTGTCGGTTGGGCAAAGCTCTGTCGCGACTTTTGTCTAGATGCGATGGGTTGAGCGTCACAGTGTCACGAGGAGGATCGCGAGGTCCTCCTTTTTTGTGCCAAGAATTGCTCGGATATTTTATCTTATTATCTCCGACTTGAAATACTGCTCCTGAAAATCTGTGGCCTTCCGGATTTCATCATCTGAAAGTTCCACGCCATCTGGCACTACGACCAATTTGTCGTCATCATCATTTGTCCTATGAATCACTGCGATACACTTACCAGTAAACGTCTGTATTGGAACATCTACACCTATAACGTAGGCGTCCAATTCCTCACCATCAGGTGATATGGTGCCGGGGATGAAGCCATAATTGAGCATGTATTCAAAACCATGCTTGGGGTGTTTGGAATGAAGAGGGCGGTCGATGGTGACCGTAACGATCTTGCCGAGGTAGTCTAATAGGTCTAGATATGGTCATATCGGTGGAATAATTGTATCATTATTGATTATGAAAACACTACTGGAAATTCAGCTTGTCCGAAAATCTTGTGCAATACTTCAATGAATTTCGTTAAACTAAACAAATTGAAAAAAGGAGATAAAGTGGCGATACTCTCGCCTTCATTTGCGGCTCCCGGAAAATGGCCTCATGTGTATGAGTTCGGCTTAGAACGCTTGAAAGAAGTATTTGGACTGGAGCCTGTTGAGTTCCCGACTACGAAGAAGCTTGGCGCATCAAAGGAGGAGAGAATGGCCGACTTGGTCGCAGCTTTTGAAGACAAGAATATCAAAGCTATCATCACAACGCTTGGCGGCGATGACCAAGTAACTTACGTGAAGAATCTATCGAAGGAGCCGTTTACCTCAAATCCAAAACCGTTTTTTGGCTATAGCGACAACACGCATTTCATGAATTTCTTATGGCTCAATGGTATACCATCGTATTATGGCGCTGCTCTTTTTACGCAATTTGCTCGAGGAGACAAAATGGATGATTATACGCTCGAATACATCAAAAAAGCTTTCTTCGAAGAAGGGGAATTTGAGATCATGGCAAGCAATACATATAATGACGTCAGCCTCGGCCATAGCTGGGATGATCCAAAAAATCTAGGCAGAGCGAGAGTGTATGATCCCAATGATGGATGGATATGGGATGGTGATTCCAGTGCCGTTGGTATCACATGGGGAGGATGTCTCGAATCTATTGATGAGATGTTAAGACATAACATTCAGATCCCGACTCTCGATGATTTCAAAGATATCACGTTACTGCTGGAAACTTCCGAAGAAATACCATCCGCGGATTATGTATTCCGTGTATTGAGAGCGCTTGGAGAAAGAGGAATATTGGAAAGAATTCAAGCTATCTTGGTCGGTCGTCCCAAGGCCTGGGAATTCGATAAGCAATTGGACAGCGAACAGAGGCGCATCTATAAAGTAGCGCAACGCGAAGCTATATCGAGAGCGGTCCGACAATACAATAAGACAGTCCCAGTCATCCAAAATATTGATTTTGGCCATACGGATCCACAGATACCGTTTCCCTTTGGTAAGATAGTCAGGATAGATTCAACCCAGAAAAAGATCAGAGTTGAATTTTAGACAAGTCGGATGTTCGCTTTTTGAACTCATCGAGCGTGGTGACACCGTCTTCAAGAACCAGCTTATAGATCTCTTGCCCGGAGATCTTCAGGGCATTTTGCTGACGGTATTTCTTGAATGAGAGGATAGCTTCTCGCTGGTCATCGGATAAAGCGATCTTGGTGATGTCGAGTTTCTTCTGATCGAATTTACTCTGTTCCGCTGTGCTCAAGAACCAGAGGTCGATCTTCCACTTGATGTCCGTCGGCTGAGTCTTGAGACCTATGTAGTAGCCGTACGGGAATTCCGGGTGAAGGTTAGTGTCGTTCCAATCGCCGATGTAATAGCTGTTGAACTTGGTCAAAGCGACCAAGTCGTTGAAGATGTCCAAGGTCTCCTGCTTGGTGAACGGCTTTTCCCGAAGGATATGGATATCGATGTCTCCATGCATCATCAAACCGGCGGCATATGAACCGACGAATATAATGTCGCCGTATTTGGCCAAGATCTCTGGCAGTTTCGATGATGCGAGCAAGTCGTCGGCCAGTTTCTTCAGCCTATTGCTTTGTTCGGTGAGAGGGGACATATGGTATTGAGATGATAGCATATAGAAAAGATCCGTAAACAAAGAGATCGCGCTTCATGGCAGTATTTAATCGTAATTAGCTTAATGACTCAAGAAAATCCTTCTTGAAATCAGCGGCACGCACTGACTGTGCGATTTTAACAGGATATTTGCCGTTTATGAATATTTCACCCGCCCTTAGGCCTTCCGTGTTGATTCCAATTTTGGCATCATTGAAACCTACGAAATCTTCTCCGATTGCTGCTGACAAAGCCAATGGGTCATACAATTCAAACTGCCGTTTTTTTTGATAGCCAAAGAATCGGTACCAATTGGAGACAGCTTCTTTCAGGAACATTAACATGGGCATATGAGAGCTGATTCCGGCCGCTTCACTGTCAGTTATGCAACATTGATTTGTAACATCAAGCGGTATTATGAAGACGTTCTGGATATTTTCTAGTACTACTTTAACCGCATGCGGATCTTGAAAAAAATTGAATTCCGCGTATTCTGTCTGGTTACCAGATACGTTTATGGCGCCTCCCATAAGATAGACATTCTTAATCTTGCTAGAGATATCAGGAGATTTTATCAAGGCTCTAGCGAGATTAGTCGGTGACGCGAGACAAATTATCGTCAAGTCAAACTGAGTTGCACTATCGATAATGAATCGATCGGCATCGTTCTTTTCAGCAGTCCTCTTCGTATCCAATCGCACGTCGCATATTCCATTTGATCCGTGGTAATCATAGGCATACACGAATTCATTTCCTTCAATAGATTTTGTCGCACCATGGTATATCGGCACATTCCAGTTCGCGAGCTGCGCGATTTTGAGGGTATTCGACGTCGCGTCATTCACCGCTACGTTTCCGCCACATGTGGTAATGCCAATCACTTTGTTTGCGATTTTCTTGGACGCAACCAATAAGGCCAGAGCATCATCTATGCCTGTATCCACATCAATAATGTATTTCATATTTTCTTTATTAGTCATTGAAATATTCACGATTAAGCTTTTCGATGCGATCTTCTAATTCTTTTAATGGCGCTATATCGTATCGTTTTCTTTCTTCATCAGTAGTCCGTGAATCAATAGGCGATAGTTTCCATTTACTCTTTGCATCTTTTTTCCAGGACTGAGTGCCGAATTTCTGTTTCTGGCCTCTCTTGAGGAGTAACCTATCTAAACATGTAGCATAGAATTTTAAAGCCTTCTTATACCCGAGCGCATGACTGATTTTAGAGAATCTAACAGCTTTGACCGAGTCTAGAATACTTCCGCCATGTTGAAATATCATTGCTGCATGATAATAGTCCTCTGCTGATACGAGCTTATTCGTGCGAATGAGATCTTGAACAATCCTCCTTCTCTCTCTATCATTTTTTGTAAGCAAAGACGCATCATTCCGTACCATCGGGTTACGTCGATCTCTTTGATCATTATTGAATATTCTTAGTAGCTTCTTATTCATGAGCCGATTCTATCATAAAAAAGCCGTGCAGTGAGATATTTTCACGACGAGCGTCGATGGTGATTTTGAAGGCAAGAAGGTTGATTGTGTGATTCTGGCTTGTACTGACTTGCAACTGCTTATACCACTGATGGAGGACATGTAATTGCTTAAACTATATCACAAATATTATGGTATAGTTTGGTCATGATTTACAACATAAAAAACACATATATTGAATGGAAAAATGAAGAACAGGCCTCTTTTGCCGGTTGGGATTTTTCGCATCTTAAAAATCGCCGCGTCGAAGATAAATTGCCGTGGGATTACCTGAAGTTGGCAAAAGAAATCATTGTGCCAGCAGAGTCGCTTCTAGACATAGCCACCGGCGGCGGAGAAAATCTTTCCAAATTAGTCCCGTTACCCGAAAAAGCTTGGGCTACGGAGGGGTACCAACCCAATGTTTCTGTAGCTGAGCAAAGACTGACGCCGCTCGGCGTTAAGGTCGTGTATGCCGACGAAGTGCAGACCTTTCCATTTTCTGGCGAGAAATTCGATATTGTGTTGAATCGGCACGGAGGCTTGAACTTGCCAGAGATATATAGAGTCCTCAAACCCAACGGTCAATTCTTAACGCAACAAGTAAGCGGAAATGATTTGGCTGACCTCGATTCTTTCTTTGATACCAAGTGCTCGTACCCAAATAACATGCTTGAGATTGTGAAAAAAGAGGCGATGAAAGTCGGATTAAAAATCAAAAAAGGGGAAGAGTGGAGCGGTTTTGTTAGATTTTTAGATGTTGGGGCTATCGTTTATTTTCTTAGATCTGTTCCTTGGGTGGTAAAAGGATTTAGCGTTGATACACATATAGATTATTTGACAACATTACAAAACAGATTGGGTCGGGGAGAAGAGTTAAGGTTCTCAATCAGCAGATTTTTGCTATGGGCTGAAAAATAACCGTAGAATGTGAAGTGCGCATGGATACTAGTAAGAAGATTATCGTAGTGGACAGGTGTTGATCACTCACTATTTAACTTTTTCTTATAGAGTATGGAGGACATATGGTTAGCGAAATGATAACATAAGAAGCATGAAAGACCATGAAGCCGAAGTTAATAATATCAAAAAATCATTTTCGGCCATAAAAGATGAGCAGTTCATTAGAGCCGCAAGCGGTACTCACCATGACGTCTATATCTCCAAAGATTATGTGATCCGTTTCAGGGATGATGATCCGCAATTACTGGAACGTGAAGCAAGCTTGTTAAAATCGCTCGATCATCCAATAATTCCTAAAGTCTCGTGGATGGATGCAAAAAGTTTTCCGGCGGCCATGATAGAGAGGCGTCTGCCTGGTCGCACGATCGATTCGGTGTGGAAATCATTGACGGCGGGACAGAAGGAAAACATTGTTTCCGAGGTCATAGATTTTCTTCGCTACATGCGGACTATTCATTCCGATTCGATCTATTCAGTGCAGAAGGGTAAAAAGTATTCTAATTTTGTGGAATATCTAACGGATGGTATCAAAGAAAAGATCGAGCGAATTCGGAAATTCGATATTGCAACAGCGGTCATTGGAGATATAGCGTCGGTTGTAGATGGATATATAGAGATAAAGCCATATTTCACTACGTCTAAGTATTCGCTTGTGCACGGAGATCTCATCATCCACAATCTGCTGACCGATTCCGAAAAATTGACTGGCGTGCTTGATTGGGAGCTGGCACTCTATGGAGATCCTGATGATGATCTATTCCGCCTCTTTTATTATCAGGAATGCGCTGCGGCTTATCGAGATCGGGGAGTTGACGAGACTTTCGAGGCTGAATATATGGACATGCTGGTTGATGCCATAAGTAGACAGAAACTCATAGGCGATGAAGGTGCTTTTCGGAAGAAGCATGATTTTGTCAGAGCAATATTCTTTATCAACGCATTGTCTTGGGATGCGCAGTCGTCTGGACCGGAGGAGAATTTAAAGGAGACGATAAATTTGTGGAATAAAAAATAGGATCACGCGTTTTGGCACGTGACCCCGTACCATGCTCGCCGTCAAAAAAATCAGCAAAAATTATGGGTCGGCAGTGATCCTCTCCGAGGTGTCTTTTACGCTGGGAAAGGGCGAAAAAGCTGCCCTCGTAGGACCGAACGGAGTCGGTAAGACAACTTTGTTGAGGATTCTGGCAGGCCTAGAAGATCTAGATTCCGGAAATCTGGAATTTCAAAAATCTGCGCGCATTGGCTATTTGGCTCAAGACACTAGCGTCATGGGATCAAGCACGGTTTCTGAATATATCAAAGAAGTCTCAGGAATACAGAAGTTAGAGGAACATAAGGTTCAAGCTATAATGGCCGGATTCGGCTTCCGTGAGAGCGATTTGAAGAGGTCATTAGCGAGTTTAAGCAGCGGCCAAAAAATGAAAGTGGCGTTAGTCGGAATCTTGCTTAAGGACGCGGATTTGCTGTTGCTCGACGAACCGACGAACAATCTTGACCTGCCATCTCTAATATGGCTTGAGGACTTTCTGAAGATCTCCGAGGCGACAGCCATCGTCGTATCTCATGACAGGAGATTTTTGGATAGAGTGACTAGAAAAATCATCGAGGTCGATAACAACACCAGAAATGCGACGGTCACTGGCGGCAAGTACAGCGACTATTTGGAGATGTCCGTCAAGCGTATCGAACGCGCGCGTGAAAGTTACAGACTTCAACAAGAAGAGATCACTCGTTTAACTGAAGAAGCCCGGAAGAAGAAGATAGAAGCCGAGCAGGGTTCCAAGTGGCAGGGCAGTGATAATGATAAGTTCCTCCGCGGTTTCAAACGCGATCGAGCGGGGAAGTCGTCTAAGAAAGCCAAAACCATCGAAAAACGGATAGAGATGATGGATAAAATCGACAGGCCTATTGAGAAAGAGCCGTTGGAAATCTCATTGAATGCCAGTAATAATCCCGGAACGCTTCACATATCGCTTCGTGATATGGTTGTTGGCTACGAAGGGGTATTTTCTGTTGGTCCGATCTCGGTCGATATCATATTTGGCAATAGAGTCGGCATCATGGGGTTGAACGGATCAGGTAAGTCAACTCTATTGAGGACGATCACGGGAACATTGAAGCCATTGAAGGGCACGATAGAGATAGGTTCGGGCGTTCGTATCGGCAATATGATGCAGGAGCACGAAACATTGCCGAGAGACAATACACCTCTCGAATTTTTGGAAAGCAAGGCCGGTTTCAGTCTTCAAGATTCGTACGCCAAATTGGCCAAGTTCGGGATAGACCCGCATCAAGCCAAGAGGCCGATCGGCGAAATGAGCCCTGGTGGCCGAGCGCGCCTGATCCTGTCATTATTCTCCGCCTTATCGGTCAATACGCTAGTTCTCGATGAACCGACCAATCATCTCGACATTGAAGCTGTTCAGGCTTTGGAAGAGACTCTGGATTCATATACGGGCACAGTCATTCTTGTGTCGCACGATAGGTATTTTCTGGAAAAGTCTAAACTGGATAGTGTGTACCAGATATCAGACGGAAGATTCGCACGAATCGGCGATTATAGTGAATATATCGAAGCCATGGAAAAAAGGGCCATCAGGATTCTCAAGAATTTATAGCGCCGAAATCGGCATCCCCATCCTCACCCTGGCCCCCATATCCTTGCCGTCAGACTCGATCTCGAATGTCCCATGATGGGCTTTGACGATAGCCTTGGCGACGGACAGGCCGACGCCCATGCCGACGGTGTTCAGCTTGCGGGCGACTTGGCCGCGGTAGAAGAGGGTAGAGCCGATCTGGCCGAGCTCTTCGGAGGTGATGCCGAGGCCGATATTCTCGATGGTCAGGATGAAACGGCCGTCGACGATATCGGTGGAAAATTTGATGGAACCTCCGTCGCGGTTGTAGGTGACGGCATTCTCGACGATGATGAGCAGGATATCGCGCATCTTTCTCCAGATCATAAGCCGCGCGGATCTCCTTCGTCTGTTCGACCACTTTCTCGGAGAGATGGAGGTTGACAATATGTTAAATCAACTGTAGTCTTTTACGTTATGAAGAAGACTATATTCTTGAGTGGTCCTATGAGAGGAATTCGTCGAGAAGACTCTCTCGCATGGAGAAACGAGGCTACGAAACTCCTATCTGCAAATTTTAATGTTCTCCATGCTCTTCGAGGTAGAGAAAAGAAGGAAACTTTTACTGATTCTAGAGCCGCTGTGGCACGTGACCTCAGTGATATAAAACATTCTGACATATTGCTCGTCAACGATACTGTGGAGAATTGTTCAATGATCGGAACTTCGATGGAGGTAATGTTTGCATTTCAAGAATTTAAACCGATAATAGTTTTTGGTAAAGCTCACGCCGGAGATTATTGGTTAGACTACCATATCCATTTGCGTGTAAAAGACTTAAGGGAAGCATGCGAAGTGATAAATACGATGTTTACATAATAAGAATGTTTATGAAAATCCCCCTGTACAAGCCATATGTTGGGGAAGAAGAAACTAAAGCAGTTTTGAGAGTTTTACAATCGAGAAAATTGAGTAGAGGTCCAGAGGTTGAAGCATTTGAAAGAGAGTTCGCAAAATACACAAATAAGAAATTCGCCGTAGCCGTCAATAGTGGTACTAGCGGACTACATATTCTTGTTAGAGTGATGGCGTGGAAGAAAGGCGATGAAGTGATTACTACGCCTTTTAGTTATATCTCATCAGCAAATGCACTATTATTTGAAGGTGTCACTCCGGTATTTGTCGATATTGATCCAGTGACGTTGAACATTGATCTAAAAAAGATTGAGGAAAAGATCACTTCAAAGACTAAAGGCATTATGTTGGTTCATATATTTGGCTTGTCGGCTACGTCCGAAGCGTTGCGACGCATAAAGAAGAAATATGGTCTACAGATCATAGAAGATGCATGTGAAGCCGTGGGTAGGATAGGAGACGATTTTACTATTTCTCAAATCGGTGAAGCTTCGGTATATGGTTTCCATGAGAATAAGCAGATCACAACCTGTGGGGAAGGGGGTATGATTGTGACGGATGATCCTCGGATAGCAAGGATATGTAGGTCGATGAGAGACCAAGGTCGTTCATTAGAAAAGAACTGGATTAAAAAAGTGATACTTGGTTACAATTTCCGAATGACTGAAGTTCAGGCTACATTTGGACGAGAGCAGCTTAAGAGAATAGACTCTATGCTTGCTCGTAGAGAGTCGATCGCAAGAAAATACTCAGATCTTTTGTCAGGTATTGCTGGGGTCACTATTCCTGAGCAGAGTCTTTTGTCAAAAAGAAGTTGGTTTTTGTATTTTATAATCCTCAAAAACCAGAAAACGCGTGACTATGTTCATGATAGGCTTACGAATGCGGGTATTTCTTCTAGTACAAATTATTTTCCTCCTATCTATAAGTTTCCCATGTATAAAGATCGTAAAGTAAGATGTGATAATTCAGAAAAAATATCTAATACTCTACTCACGTTACCTATGTTTTTTGAAATGAGCGACGTAGAAGTAGAGAATGTTGCAAATGTTATCAGGAAGAGTCTAACCAAAAAACAATGATACCATCTGACGCTTTCTATACATTGTTCGCTAGGACGTATGCGAGTTACTCCGCCAGTAAGGCCGCTTACATTTCTAGTGTCAATGAATTTGTATATAAGGAGTCAGCATTGCTTTCAAGTCTAGTTGATGTTGGCTCAGGTGACGGTAAGCGCGGGAAAGTCATAGCTAATAAGTTGAACATTTCAGACGTTACATTTATTGATAATAGCGAGGGTATGTTGACTTTGGCAAGACAAATACCTGATGTGAGAGTAATCAAGGATGACATAACAAAAAAAGATTTTGAAACGGATAGGGCATACGGACTCGTACTGTGTTTATGGAATGTTCTCGGTCATATAGATACTGTGGAAAGTCGAAAAAATGCGATCAGTAATCTATCCAAACTACTGACGAATGATGGAGTATTGATTATTGATGTGAATAACCGTTATAACAGTCGGCACTATGGCAAAATGGCTGTAGCGGTAAACATAATGAAAGATATATTTACACCAAATGATCGGCGTGGTGATTTTGATTTGAACATCAATATTAGTTCGGGTGCTATAAAAACTAAGGTTCATGTCTTTAATCCTAGAGAAATTAGAAACTTGATATTGTCAGCAGGACTTAGGGTAGAAA
>PMZP01000011.1 GCA_003170325.1 Candidatus Tayloriibacteriota bacterium | reverse complement strand
GAGACTCTGAATCTTCCGGCGCACAAAACCGACGATTCATTCATGGCCTGGATGAAGATGGCTCGCGGCATTAAGAATCACACAAGACACACGGTCAATATCGCCATTGTCGGAAAGTATTTCAATACGGGCGATTTCATCCTATCGGACGCGTATATTTCAGTCCTAGAGGCGATCAAATTCTCGGCCTATGCGGTCGGGGTGAAGCCGATCATTCACACTGTGAATGCCAGGGATTTTGAAGGCAACGCAAAGACAGCAACTGTCTTTGCGTCCTTAGACAAAATGGATGGCATAATCGTGCCTGGCGGCTTCGGAGAGTCTGGCATAGAGGGGAAGTTGGCGGTCATCAGATATGCCCGCGAGAACAATATCCCGTATTTCGGCCTTTGCTATGGCATGCAGCTCATGACTATAGAATACGCGCGAAATGTGCTCGGATTGAAAGGCGCGCACACCGCCGAGATCGATCCCAAATCGCCGCATATGGTCATCGATATCATGCCGGACCAGAAGAAGAAGATCGCCGAAGGGAATTATGGGGGATCGATGAGATTAGGAAGATACCCGGCGAAGCTCTCGAAGGGAACGATAGCGAATGAAGCGTATGGACGACCAACGATCTACGAACGTCATCGGCATCGCTACGAAGTGAACCCGAAATATATCAAAAAGCTGGAAGACGGCGGATTGGTCTTCTCCGGGAAATCGCCCGACGGAACGCTTATGGAGATAGCTGAATTACCGCGTACAAGAACTACTGCAGGAGCGACGGCTGGCACGAATTCCGCCGCAAATTCGGGCGCCAAAAACACTCATCCATTCTTCCTGGGCACGCAGTTCCATCCGGAATTCTTGGCCAGACCGCTCTCACCGCATCCGTTGTTCACAGAATTCATGAAATGCGCCAAGGAGAGGAGCAAGAAGCAAGAAGCAAAAAGACAAGGGCAGGAAGCTATCATGGGGGATAATCTTTTGAATCTGGAGCCGGATAATATCCACGATGATGCGCCGGAGCTAGAAGAAGTCGCTAAAACAATCTAGCCGTGTTAGTCTCTTTGGCGGACCGGCACAGAATTTTCCGGTTTAGAAAGGGCATATAAGAAAGATCTCCTCGTATATCCTCGACGTTCTCCTGGGTCTCGGTATCATGCTGGTGGACAAGATCATCTGGTTTCCGTACTACTACGTGTTTTGTCCGACAATGGTTTGGAGACTGACCGCGAACGGGGCATTCTGGGCGATCATGTTATCCCAGTTACTCGTTGGATCGGTCCTGTTCTACACGCTTTACTCACGCCTGCCGGCCGCCGCCGAAAAGGTCTCAGGTCTGGCTAGGCTCATTATCGCCATCTGGCATTGGTTGCAGAGAGTGATGCCGATATTCGAGTGTCACAGATTCATTCCGCGACGGGCAAAGATGGGTGCGCTCATCTGCTTCAAGGCTTGGCAGCTCTCGCCGCCGATGTACCTGCTCTATAAGGAGAGGATGGTCGGCAAAACGGGCTTGGGCGATCGGATCGTCGATCTATTCCTCGCTTCGGCGATATCGACGGTCATCTGGTTTCTCTTGTCCGCCGGTTTTCTGAAGATCCTCTTTCGGTTCCTGCACTCGTAGCCATTCGCCTTGCTATCCCGCAGGCGATTTTTTTGTGCTTTAATCGGACGATACTGAGCGAATGAGACGCGAATGAGACGCGAATGAGGCCATTGTGCTAACTGGTTTTTTCAGGTATTCTGCAATAACCAAATATTATCGGACACCGCCTGGTCCGTGATCATTCGATAAATTGCGGGATCGTCTAATGGTAGGACACATCCCTCTGGAGGATGTTATCTTGGTTCGAGTCCAAGTCCCGCAGCCAACACTTGACAGGTAGTACGAAAGCGTTGCAAAATAAAAGCAGTTCCGTTTTTGTAATGTTCTTCAAATGCTTGCTGACGTTTTTGATTGTTGAACTCGGGAGTTACTGGTTACCCGCTTCCTCTAGATTTGCTATCATAAGGACATGAAAAAGAAGACTCGATTGGTCATTCCACGGCGAGGTGCTCACATCATAAAAAAGACTATTGAGTTTGTCATTACTATAGCGACCATTACGGCATGCGTTATTCTGGTCGTGATCACATGGTTCCGTGCAACAAGTGTTCATTTTGTTTCGGCTCCGATCGCCCCTGTTCCGATCACCGCCGCTCCGACTACACACCGAAGCGCGGAGCCAGCAGTACAGACGACGGTTCCAGCGAAACCGCGAAGCATACGCGTGCAGATCTCTGACCAATCTCCGGAAATATTCGCCTACGCGCATGGCACTGCGATGGCTCGTGGGAAGATATTCATCGGCATGGCGGACAGGAACGGCAACTCATTTCCGACGAACCAGCTGTATATCTTTCCCGATACGGGTAACCTGGATAATTTCAGCGTCGTTTCTCTGCCAAAGGAACAGGATGCAGGATCCGCAGAAAAGAAGAAACAGGCTGACATAGAGTCTATGGTATATGATGAGCGCAATGACAAGATATATTTCATATTCTCCGACTACAGCTCCTTCTCTCTCTATAGCCTCGACCCCAGTACATATGAGTTGGCGCTCATCATGGCGACGACCTCTCTCTCTGTCGGCGACAAACCGGCCATAACCACGGATGGGGAATATATCTATGGCATCACATACACCGAGCCGGCTACAGTATTCAAGGTCGGCATCTCCGGCGAGCCATTCCTTGAAAATTCAGTCGGGCATATCTCCGACGGCCATTCGGCCGCGGTAGGATCGAATGGACCCCGTACGGAGCTATATTTCGGTGGTGGGCAAGACGACGGTTTTGAAAAAGTAAATGCTGCTGACCTGGCTTCTCTGGGGACCATTTCATTACCTGGGTGCGCGCCGACTGATGATATGCCATACCAAAAGATCACGGAGACCGGCGGGTATGTCTATGTCGGTTGCGAGAAAATGCCTTATGGATATAGGGTAAAGACTGACGATCTATCCACAACCAGATTCGATCTCCCAGGCAACTCGTTCGGGTTATTCATATATGGAAGTGACCTCTATAATGCCGCGGTGGACGGGAATATCGACATCTTTAGGGATACGGATATCACAAAGATACAAAGATATTATGTCGGACAAGATATGCCCTTGAATGAATTGTTCGTCTCGACGACCACGCATGATGTCTACTTTACGGAATGGTACGGACCCAAGGGATTATTCGAAGTGAAGAACACTGTGAATAATTCCGTGCAGACATCGAGCATCTTTGATGCCGCATCCAATTGGTTGGATGACCTTAGGGGATCATTCCGAGCCACGAAGCCTCCGAGGTCCGATGAGGATGTACAATGAAAGGCCTGCGTTATTCAGGCGAAATAGGGCAAGCATCGGCATAAATAAAGGGTATTGAACCCCTGTTTTCTGACTTCGACTCGGACGTTGTGCCTGCTTCGCAGTCACACGTCCTCGCTCGTCAGAATAAAAAATAAATAAAAANNCTTCCTTCAGGCGCACATTTGAGCACATCATGAAGAACAATACTGCGGGTACTTGCCATTGAAGCAGGCCAGACAAAGTCCTGTGCCGCCGATAGCCTTGGCCATGCCAGCTTCCGACAGATATCCGAGCGAATCCAGGCCTAGCTCCTTGACGATCTTATCGTGACTGTGGGTGACGGCGATTAGCTTCTGTCGGTCAGGGAAGTCGATCCCATACAGGCACGAGTAAATGTGAGCAGGGCAACTGACCAGCATATGCACCTCTTTTGCTCCGGCTTGGCGCAACTTTATGCATCGAGATTTGCCGGTTCTGCCGCGCACGATCGAGTCATCGACAACGACGACCCGTTTTCCGTCGACGAGCTCACCGATCAGGTTGAGCTTCATGTTGACCGTCGCTTGACGCCTATTCTCGGTTGGAGCTATGAAGCTCCTTCCTGTGTAGTGATTTCTCACAAATGCCATCACGTACGGGATCCCTCTGGCGCTTGCAAAGCCCAGAGCGGCATAATTGCCGCTATCCGGGATCGGTATGACGATGTCCGCTGTCAGTGGATACTCCATTGCCAATGCTCGTCCCATATCCATACGAATAATGGCTGTTTTCCTTCCGTAGACCAAGCTGTCAGGGCGAGCGAAGTAGACGGCCTCGAAAGCGCAAAATGCGTGCTTTTGCACCTTGCGCTTGGAATGCAGGCTTTGCAGAGCCCCGTTGCTTATGACCGCTATCTCTCCCGGCTCGAGCTCCCGCACGAACGACGCTTCGGTAGCGTCGAATGCGCATGTTTCGCTGGAAAAGACCCAGGCTTTGCCCAGTCGCCCGAGTGCCAGAGGGCGGAAGCCGTGCGGGTCGCGCACGGCTATGAGCTTGTTTGTCGTCATGATGACGAGCGAATAGGCGCCTTCAACTTGATCCATCATGTCGAGCACCGCCTGTTCCAAAGACTTGTCGGACCTGGCTATCAAATGCAACATCACTTCGCTGTCAGTCGATGTCTGGAAGATGGCGCCGGCTTCGGCCAATCGGTGTCGCAGGCTGTCAGTGTTAGTGAGGTTGCCATTATGTGCCAGGGCGATTTGACCGAGCTTGCAGTCGATCACTATCGGCTGGGCGTTCGAGAGCTCGGAACTTCCAGTCGTAGAATACCGGTTGTGTCCGATGGCCATGTTGCCGGAGAGAGCCTCCAGGATGCCGTCATTGAAGACGTGGAGAACTAGTCCCATGTCCTTATGCGCGAAGAGCTTTTGCCCGTTCGAACTCACTATACCGGAGCTTTCCTCGCCACGGTGCTGAAGGGCGTAGAGCCCCTGGTAAACATGTCTGGCGGCTGTTTGGCTGCCGCTTATGCCGAAGATTCCGCAATGATGTTCAGGATGATCTGTTGTTCTTATTCTCATAAATTGTAAATGTCCGCTAAATGTCCACGTTTCTATTTGAACTATATAACATATGCGGCTATAAAAAAAGCCGCCGAAGGGGATCGGCGGCGGTGAAGGGTGTGCATGTTTTGGTATCTAGATCAGGCCGGCCTGACAGGATAGAATATCCGGGCTTATTAGTAGCCTCTCAGATACCGGAGGCCGTCAGCCGCCCCGTAAGAGTCTTCGGAGTGCTTCATGATACGTGGGAGAAAACTGACGTCGTCGCCCATGGTGATGAGCGGAGGCTTGCCCCCGTCTCCCAAACCGGCTATAGACCATAGGCCGCCGCACATACAGCCAGCATCTTCGGTATCTTCGGCTTTGCCGCCCTTGGCTAGGTAGGAGTCCAGAGGTTCGGCTGGACAACGATAGCCGATCGAACCGTCAAGCTGTTCGAACAGAGTACGGAGAACGCCTTGGTCGCAGACTTTTTTCCGAGAAGCCAGGACGCTTTCCTCTGACATGGATCCCGGAAAGATGACGACCTTGAAGGGGTATCCGGTAGGGGAGACTCTCATATCTGTCCTCACCTGGAGCTTTCCTTCATAGCCGATCCTGCAAAGCTCCCGACGGATAGACGATTTCATGCCAGATTCCCGGCATAGGGCGAATATCGAGCCAACTTGAATGCCGGCGGCGCCAACTGACTTGGCCCATTTCAATTTCTCCGGTGAAGCCTTGGAGCCGCCGATCCAGTATGGCAAGTTGAATTCCGCGAGCAGTTTCGCGATTTTGGAATAATCCACCTCATCATCCGGACCATATGCGCCATTACTTCGAGGCGGTGCATTGTGACCTCCGGCACTCGGTTCTTCAACAACGATCCCATTGACGATCATTCCTTTGCGGATTTTCTTCGCAATGGCCCAAACCAAGGTGTTTGAGGCCACGATGGGGATAAATCCTGGTCTTTTGAGAGGAGGCAATTTTGCTCCGAAGAACTTCTCTGGATCGAAGCTCATCGTGTAACTGTGGATGTTCTGACCAATCACTGGAACGTCGTAATTGGCGGTCCGTCCATCGATGATGGCGCTGATAACGTCGGGGACCTGGAATGGTAAGCCGGCACCCATGGTTATGAAATCCACTCCAGCTAGCATAGCGCCAGTGATGGCGTAGATATGAGGCATGGCTATCTTTTCCAGATAGTTGACGCTGACTGGTTCGTCATGGCCTTCCTTGGCCAACCAGATACATGAGAAGTTCGCACAAGCACAAAGTGCTATGAGCAAAGGAGACGGTTTGATACTGAAGACCGGGATGCTGCGAGGCTTTAGGCCGAGCGGATTGCCTTCTTCGATGAAGAATTCCTTGAGGACCATCTCTGCGATGGCCGGAAAAGGGAAGCGGGCCAGAGCTCTCCTGAAATGTCCGCCGATGTCTCCTCTTTGGAGTTCCAGGGCAAGTACACGTTCAAGAGCCACTCCTGAGACCGTACCTCGACCGCCCAGCCTAGAAACGATATTTGCCAGGCGTGGCGTAGAGATATAGAACCCCATGCCGCCTTGGATGACTTCCGGCACTGCCGGAGGCGTATTTGGTGTCATAAATTCGGGTCTTTCTTTGTTTCAATGATCAA
>PMZP01000068.1 GCA_003170325.1 Candidatus Tayloriibacteriota bacterium | reverse complement strand
GGCTCATCGATCATCACCGATGCTGAGCAGATAAAAATAATAGAGAAGTGTATAGAGTCTAAGAAGATCTCGATCCTCCGGCCTTACGGCGATCCGGCATATTACGTCAAATCTGTCTTGAATGAGATCCATTTATTGAAGAGGGAGAATGTCAGCCCGAAGCGATTGAAAGAGAGCATTGAAGAGGAGTGTGGCGCGACCGCTCAGCGAAGGGACTTTCCCCGACTGCGAAGCACGCGACCAGAAGGTCGAAGCGGAGGAGCAAAGGGGAAATGTCCGGAGCCAAAAGGGCGCGTTGCAGATTTCTTCAAAACCATGAAAACCACATTCGAATCCCTCGCAAAACATATCGGCGTGACCTTCAATGATATCAACCTATTAAAGACCGCCTGCACGCATCGTTCGTATCTGAACGAGAATAAGGGATCAGGGTTGGAGCACAATGAACGTCTGGAATTTTTGGGTGACGCGGTCTTGGAGTTGGTGGTGACGAGCTTCCTATTTCGCAAATATCCAAAGAAGGCCGAAGGAGAATTGACGGCCTTCCGTTCGGCTATCGTGAACACGGTCAGTCTGACCAAAGTGGCCGAACACCTGGGACTCAATGAGTACATGCTCATGTCCCGCGGAGAAGCCAAGGATACCGGCCGAGCTCGCTCTATCATCGTGGCCAATGCCGTCGAAGCCGTGATCGGTGCGATCTACCTCGACCAGGGCTATGATGCGGCCGCTGATTTTATTTCTAGCCATATCCTTAACATTATCGACATTGAAAAGATCGTGGCCAATAAGAGCTGGATAGACGGGAAGAGCCGGTTCCAGGAGCGGGCACAGGAAAAAGCCGGATTGACGCCGAGCTACAAGACTCTCAAAGAGATCGGCCCTGACCATAACAAGCAGTTCACCTTGGGAGTCTTTCTCGGCGATGTGCAAGTCGCCACTGGTAGCGGCGCCTCCAAGCAAGAGGCCGAACAGAAGGCAGCGGAAAAAGCGCTGGAAATCAAGGGGTGGTGATGTTGGTAGCCGTCGGTTTTCGTTAGGCGCTTTTTGCGGCGCCTTTTTTGTTAGCGAAAAGATGCTAAAATATATGGCACTAATACTGCTATGCATCTCAAATCCCTGGAACTCTCCGGATTCAAGTCATTCGCCAAGAAAGCCGATCTGCGATTCACAAGCGCTATCACCGGCATCGTCGGCCCGAACGGTTCCGGAAAATCGAACTGCGCAGAAGCCTTCCGTTTCGTTCTGGGCGAGCAGTCCATAAAGTCTCTGCGCGGCAAAAGGGGCGAAGACATGATCTGGAACGGCGGCGGCGATTCCTCCTCGGCAACTGGCCGGTCCAATCGCGCCAGCGTCAAGGTCACTTTCGACAATTCCCAAAAACTTTTTCCGACCATCGATTTCGATGAAGTCAGTCTGGAGCGCGTCGTGCATCGCGACAATTCTAATGAATATCTTTTGAACGGCAGTCAAGTCAGATTACGAGACATCGTGGAATTATTGGCCGGCGCGCATATCGGAGCGACCGGGCATCATATCATCTCCCAAGGGGAAGCCGACCGTATCCTTTCGGCGTCTATCCGCGAGCGCAGAGAGATGATCGAGGACGCTCTCGGCTTGAAAGTCTACCAGTGGAAGAAGCTGGAAAGCCTGCGCAAATTGGAAAGGACCGACGAGAATATGAAGCAGGTGGAATCTCTGCGCCGCGAGATCGCTCCGCATATCCGATTCTTGAAAAAACAAGTCGAGAAAGTCGAGAAGGCCGAGGAGTTGCGCAAGGAACTCATCGTTCTATATAAGGAGTATTTCGCCAGCGAAGAACTTTACATAAATACCGAAAAGCAGAAGACCTCCGAGGGAATAGCCGGCCCAAAAAAAGAGCTTGCGGAGCTAGATCTACGATTGGAGCAGGCCAAAAAGATCCTGACTGATTCCAAGAACAAGGACACAAAAAGCGACAAACTCATCTCTCTCGAAGAAAAGCTCAAGATCTGTCGTAGCGAGAAAGATACAATCACTCGAGAATTGGGACGATTGGAAGGGGAACTCCGCGCTAACAAACGATCTATCGAGAAAGAGCAAGCTAGAATAAAAGATGAGGAACTGCGCATGGTCCGCTTGAAAGATGTCGAAGAAGTCGTACAGGTGATCGAAGGTATGGACGCCATCACAGATGTGAAGAAGCTTTGGAGCGAGATCATCGGTGCTTTGCGCGGGTTCATAGCCAAGCACCGCTCTTCGGTCGACTCGGCTTTGATAAGCGAAGCGGAGAAGGATATCGCCTCTCTTTCAGGCGAGCGCGGCCGATACGAAGCCAAGCTGAAGGACGCTACAGAAAAAGAGGCCAAGTTCGTCCGAGAATACGAGGAGCTGAAGTCGACCATCGAAAAAGAGAAGGATACGAACCGCGAAGCGGAAAAAGACGTCTTCAAGATCATCGCTAGGCAGAACGAGGTTCGGCATATATTGGAAACCTTGACGGCGGCTATTAACGTGCTCGCCCGTGAAGAAGAGAATTTCAAGCACGAATTGGGCGAGGCGGGGGTTATAGTAGGCAGGGAAGCGACGGAGTACTCGCATGGCGCCATCGAATCACGTTCTATGCAGGAAGAACGGCGCAAAAAGATAGAGAAGAACAAGATCCGCTTAGAGGATGCCGGCGGCAGCGGCGGATCTGAAGTGATGAAGGAATATCGGGAGACGGAGGAAAGAGACGCCTTTCTCGGGAAAGAGCTTGAGGATCTGGAAAAAGCCAAGCAAGAGCTGGTCAAAATGATCGCCGATCTGGACGCGCGCATCGACTATGAATTCAAGAGCGGTATCCTGAAGATCAACACCGAGTTTCAGAAGTTCTTCACTTTGATGTTCGGCGGCGGCAAGGCGGAGCTTACGGTAGTCAGGGAAGCGCGGCGGAAGCGGAAGAGCGATGGCGAGGATTTGAGCGACGTGCTCTCCAGTGAGGATTTGAGAGACGCTGAGTCAGGATCGAGTGACGCAGAAACCGAAGATGGTCCCGAAGGTATCGAAGTGAATGTCAGCCTGCCGCGCAAGAAAGTCAAAGGCTTGATGATGCTCTCCGGCGGCGAAAGAGCATTGACCTCGATCGCCCTCCTCTTCGCCGTTTCCCAAGTCAATCCGCCACCCTTCATCATCCTCGATGAGACCGATGCCGCTCTGGACGAAGCCAATTCCAAGAAATATGGAGATATGATAGAGAACCTTTCCAAACATTCCCAACTGATTTTGATTACCCACAACCGTGAGACCATGGCTCGTGCAGGAGTTCTCTATGGAGTCACCATGGGCTCTGACGGCGCTTCTAAGCTGTTGTCGATCGCCTTTGAAGAAGCAGTGGCGGTGGCAAAATAAAAGTTTTATGGTAAGGTACAACCAATGTTCAAGGAAGCCAAAGACAAACTTTTCAACCGATTTTCCAATGAGATCGGCATAGATTTGGGAACTGCCAACACGCTCGTTTATGTGCGCGGGAAAGGCATCGTGGTCAACGAGCCTTCGGTAGTCGCTGTAAATCAAAAGACCGGACAGGTCGTGGCAGTCGGTAGAGCGGCCAAGGATATGCTCGGAAGGACGCCGATGCATATAACCGCCGTGCGCCCGTTGGTTGATGGCGTCATATCTGATTTCGAGATCACCGAAGAGATGCTCTCGTATCTCATGAAGCGCGCCGGCGAATACATGCCCAAGAGATTTCTCGGGCCACGGGTGGTGGTCGGCGTACCCTCGGGCGTGACCAATGTGGAAGTCCGGGCGGTGCGCGATGCTACCAAGAATGCCGGAGCACGCGAAGTCTATATCGTCGAACAGCCAATGGCCGGTGCCATCGGCATCAGATTGCCGATACACGATCCGGTCGGGAGCATGATCATCGACATCGGCGGCGGCACCACCGACATCGCTATCATCTCGCTTGGAGGTATCGTCCGGGCCAAGAGCCTGAAGATCGCCGGCGACAAATTCAATCAGGACATCATTTCATACATACGCAACGAATTTAAGATATTGATCGGGGAGACGACCGCCGAGCAAGTGAAGATCGCCGTCGGCGCAGTCGTCGCAGGCGAGCCATTGGAGGCGGTCATCCGCGGGAGAGATCTCATCACTGGATTGCCGCGGGAGGTAGTCATCACTGATTCCGATATCCGTGAAGCCATGGGGCAGTCCATCGAAGCCTTGGTGGCGGCCACCCGGGAAGTTTTGGAGACGACTCCGCCGGAGATCATGGCCGACGTCATGCGTCGCGGCATATATCTGGTAGGCGGCGGTGCTCTCATCAAAGGATTGGATGACCTATTGTCCGATGTCTTGCAGCTTTCTGTGACAGTGGCAGAGGATCCCATCACCGCTATTGCCCGCGGCGCCGGCATCATTTTGGAAGATATCGAGAAGTATCGAAGCGTGCTCTTATATAGCGAAGATGACCTACCTAGAAGCCCGTAAAAATCGCGTCCCGTCAATCGTCTCAGGCATTGCTCTGGCCTGCGGCATCGTCGTCGTGTTCGGGTCGGTGATGCAGTTTTTTCGTCCATCTTTTTTTCCAGCCATGGTAACGACTCTGGTCCGTCCGTTCTGGCGCGCCGAATTGTCGTTAAAGCTCGGCTCGATGCGGACTCCGGGAGAACTGCTCCAGGATAATCAATTTCTTGAGCGCAAGCTTGATGACGCGAACGTGCGTCTGAAAACCATCCAGTCCGTTCTGACCGAGAACGCTGAATTGAAAGCTCTGATGGGTCGCGCGTCTACGACACCCTATATTTTAGCAGCCGTTTTGAAACATCCGCCGACGGCTGGCTATGATGAGTTGATCATCGATGCTGGGGACGATGCCGGTTTTTCAGTGGGGAATAATGTCTATGCCGTCGGCGACGTATTGATAGGCCGGGTTGCAGAGGCACAGAGCCAGACTTCCAAGGTGCGTCTTTATTCTTCACCGGGCGAGAGATATTCCGTATTGATCGGTCCCGATCATTCGCCAGCTACGGCAGTCGGTCGTGGCGGCGGACAATATGAAGCGGAATTGCCGCGCGATATAAAAGTGTCCGCGGGAGATTTCGTGCTCGACCTGTCTTTGAATGATCGGCCGTTCGGCGTGGTCATTTCAGTTCTCTCCGACCCGGCCCAGCCGTTCGAGAAAGTCCTCTTCGCGCCGCCAGTGAATATCTACGAGCTCCGCTGGGTGTTGGTGGATCCGAAAATAAGGTTGATTTAGATAAACATATGAAACATAAATTATTCGTGCGGATAATTATTGATATCGTTCTAGTCTTCCTGGTCATCCAAGGCTGGTGGTTTGTCGCCCTGCCAATAGGATTGATCGGTGGATGGTTTTTCCCTTTCTACGCCGAAATTCTTCTGGCCGGTATTGCTTACGATTCGCTTTTCGGAATGGTCCCTGGAATGGGATTCAGCGGCTACTTGGGGACGATCGTATCCATTGTCGTTCTGCTCATCGTGTCCGGGTCGAAAAGTTTGGTGAGAAGATAAAGAATGAGATAGTCGATATAAAAAAGCACCGGGAGACGAGGGTCTCCCGGGCCGGCTAGGACTCGGAAATCCTAACCTGGTTATGGTGACGAGGTCTATACGCCTTCACCGAGGCGCTAAGGAGGGTAATGCGGCCAACTATTCGTACGCCGTTCTAACCGCATTACAAACAAGACCACTGTGTTAACCATGAATGAACGGCGAAAACTTTGCTATCAATATTAATATCATAAACCCCAAAAAGGTGCAAGCATCTTCCACAAACTTTCACAAATCCTCACTTGCCGCTATAATGCCACCAATGCCAACATTCTGGAGACGATTCATGCGCCGACAAAAAAATAGGAAGCGGAAGAGCCGGGAGATCGATCCGGACGAGATCTTGATAGACTCGCACAACTTGCCGTGTTATGACACGACGCAATTCGAGGGTCGTTTGGAAAAGCCGATCGCTCGGACGACTCTATACGCCATCATGGGGATCTTTCTCTTCATTATTGCCATCATTATCGTTCAAGCCGGTCAGATGCAGATCGTGAATGGAAGCGATTATCGAGCAAAAAGTGAGAACAATCTCCTGCGTCCGGTGCCAATATTCGCCGGACGGGGAGTCATATACGATCGCAATGGCGTGATGTTGGCCTGGAATGCTCCGCCGGCATCGGTGAACGGGACTACGACAGAGAACACCGATGAGATGGTGTCCAATCGCGAGTACGCTACTTCGACTGGATTGGCGCATGTGCTCGGATACGTCCAGTATCCTTCCAAAGATAACAACGGATATTATTATCAGGATGACTTCGAGGGTATAGCCGGATCGGAGAAGTATTTCAATGTCGAACTTTCCGGGACTTCTGGATCGCGTTTGGTGGAAGTCAATGCTCACGGGAAGATAATTTCGGAGAATGTGGTCGAGCCGCCCATTCAAGGGCAAAACTTTACTCTTTCCATAGACAGTCGCGTGCAATCGGCTCTCTATAACAACATCAAAGACATCGCTACGCGCGTCGGTTTCTCCGGCGGTGCTGGTGTGATCATGGATGTCCATACCGGCGAATTGCTGGCTCTGACCAGCTATCCGGAATACGATCCACAAGTCATGTCCGACAAGACCGACCAAGCCGCCGTCAAATCGTTGCTCTCAAATCCCGGCCTGCCATTCCTCGATCGGGCAGTAGATGGACTCTATACGCCAGGTTCGATCATCAAGCCTTACCTGGCTATCGCCGTCCAGAATGAAGGCGTGATAGACCCTTCGACGGTCATAGTGACTACCGGTTCTATCTCTATCCCAAATCCTTATGATCCGACCAAGACGACGATCTTCCGGGACTGGAAAGATCTAGGATCGCTCGATCTGCGCCATGCCATCGCCATGTCATCCGACGCGTATTTCTATACGGTCGGCGGAGGTTATAAGGACCAGAAAGGTTTGGGCATCGCTAATATAGACAAGTATCTGCGGATGTTCGGATTCGGCACGACGACGCTGGATGGCGGCGATTCGTATCTCATGGACAAAGCCGGGACCATTCCCACCCCGGAATGGAAGATGAAGACTTTCAACGAAAGCTGGTTCCTAGGCGACACCTACCATACTTCGATCGGACAGTATGGAGTCCAAGTCACGCCTATGCAGATCGTTCGAGGGATGGCTTCGATCGCCAGTGAAGGCGCTATCCTCACGCCGACAATCATAAAAGGCCAAACGCCTCATGTTGAAGCGGTTGTAGATATTCCCAAGCAATATTTCGACGTGGTCCATGAAGGAATGCGTCTGGGCACGCAGATCGGGACCAGCGTGGCTTTGAATGTGCCTTACGTCAAGGTAGCCGGCAAGTCAGGAACGGCCGAGCTCGGCGTGACTAAGGACAGGGTCAACTCCTGGATCACCGGTTTTTGGCCGTATGATAATCCCAAATATGCATTTGTGGTGATGTTGGAGAAGGGATCAGTCCACAATCTGATCGGCGCCGCCGCGGCCATGAGACAGCAGTTGGATTGGATGGACGCCAATACTCCGGAGTATTTCCAGTAGTTATTCAGTTATTGGACATCCATCATTACCTTTGGTATATTACTGGATGAAGACAACTTAGCAGCCTAAGCTTTTTTAATGCCAATGCCTACAGACTCACAATATTTAACCAATGAGAAATTCGCGGAATTGCAGAAGGAATTGGAATTCCTGAAGATCGAACGGCGCAAGGAAGTGGCCGAGCACTTGGAATACGCCAAGAAGCTAGGAGACCTGGCCGAGAACGCCGAATATCATCAGGCTCGCGAAGAACAAGCCGAAGTCGAGGATCGCATCGGCAGATTGGAGCGGCTGCTGAAGAGCGCTGTTATCTCCGGGGAGGGTAGCAAGGAGGTCATCACTATCGGCTCGACCTTTCGTCTGCAGAAAGAGAACGACAACAAATCTTACATCTACACGATCGTCGGTTCGGAAGAAACCGACATGACGCACGGCAAGATATCCAACATCTCGCCTCTAGGCTCGGCTTTGCTCGGCCACAAGAGAGGCGATAAAGTCGCCGTTCAGACGCCCAAGGGTAAAGTCATGTATACGGTGGTCATTATTAAATAGGATGGCCTCTCTAGAAGAATTAAGAACTACGCGTTTGCGTAAATTGGAACTGCTCAAAAAAGCGGGAATGGATCCGTACCCGGCTAAAGTGCCGCGCAGTTTCTGCTTGGAAGATGCCAAGAAGAATTTCCAGGTCTACGAAAAAAGCGCAAAGCCAGTTTCTCTCTGTGGTCGCATCATGGCGATAAGGGGACAGGGGGCTATCATGTTCGTGGTGCTCGATGATGGCAAAGGCACGTTTCAAGCTGTCGTTAAAAAAGACGTCCTTGCCGCGAAGTTATTTGAATTGTTCACGCAAGCGGTGGATATCGGCGACATCTTGAGTGTCAGCGGCACATTTTTCACTACACAGAGAGGTGAGCAGAGCTTGCTCATCGCTTCATGGACGATGGCGGCGAAGTCGCTATTGCCTTTACCGGAAAAATGGCACGGACTCGTCGATCCAGATGAAAAATTCCGCAAGAGATATCTGGATTTCATCATGGACCCGGAAACGCGCGAGATCTTCTATAAAAAGGCCAAATTCTGGGAGGTCACCCGCGCATTCATGAAAGAAGAGGGATTCTTGGAGGTTGAAACACCGACATTGGAAACGACGACTGGTGGGGCGGAGGCAACGCCATTCAAGACGCATCATAACGATTATGATTTGGACGTATTTCTGCGCATTTCGATCGGCGAACTGTGGCAGAAGAGGTTGATGGCGGCCGGATTCCCCAAGACGTATGAGATCGGTCGCGCCTATCGCAA
>PMZP01000072.1 GCA_003170325.1 Candidatus Tayloriibacteriota bacterium | reverse complement strand
TCAAAAAAAGAAAAAACATACATATGGATTTTTTCTCTAGTAAATCCCGTGATTACCGGTGGAGTTACTTACTATATGTACAAAGACGGCTATCCCGCAAAAGCTCGACAAGCAAATCTTATTTCGTTTATAGCGTTTATTCCGTGGGTGATTTTCATTTTATATAGATACGATATGATTGGTCATTGATGCCTACCAACTTCTTACAATCTCAAACGGATGAAATCCAGAAATCCCCAAGATAGAGGTTCTGACTTCATTCAATAGGGCGCACAGAAATGAACGAAGTGAAATTTTGGCCGCCTAAGGACGCGCCTGCGCGCGTCCGGGCTGGATTCGAACGCCGGAGCATGTTGCGAGCAGCAGCGAGCAACTGCGAGGCGGTGCCCAGGCCGAGCGAGCGGGTAGCGAGCGAAAGCCGCGGGCGAATCCAGCTGGGCACAAATTGACGTAGTACTTCTGTCATGATATGTTCTAAACGAACAGTTTGAAAGTAGAATAAACGCAACAAGATTGGAGGTTTATGATAACGACTATCGATCATGAGCGTGTCAAAATCAAAGACGCAGCTCTTGCAGTATCCCAGCTCGGCCCAGTCGCTGAGGAAATCGAAAAGGCTTTGAGATTGCCTGACGGTTTTATATTAACCCTGTCCATCAACGCTTCTAATCATCAGGACCATGATAATCCCGATGGGAAGCTGTATGTCATGGCTCCGTGTGAGATCGTTTCGTTCGACCGTGGCGAGAGTAAGGCGACCCAGATTATTGGCCACATTGATTTCACTATCGCTTGGGTTGAGAAGGACATCTTCCTTCTTACGCCAGCATTTGGCAGACCTACGCAGACCACGACTTCAAGGGTATTAGTGAAAAACATGGTCCGGTGGCTCAAACAACAAATCAAGCAAGCTGTTGTCAGAACCTGAACAGTCGTCAAAAACGAGTTCTTTATGAAAACAAATACAAGACCGCGCCAGTCAAAGTTTTTCAAGATGGTATTCCCCGCACCGGACGCAGATGTCTGCGAACTGATACGAGGAGTTTGGACCTTTCAGATGAAAAACATCCATTGCCGGGTGCCGCAAAAGCCACCACTCAGTGTTCTCTATGCGAAACTTCGTGTCGATGCTGAAGGCAACATCCACGGACATGGCAAATTACATGATCAAGGGAGGACGTATGCCTTGGAAATCAGCGGTAAATGCGTCGTCCACATCTTCATGTTATTCGCGTTCAAAAAATCCTGGGGGTTACTGAACATGGTCGCTAGTCCCCACGGCACCGACCCTCGATACAATGGTAGCATTGAGTCGGAAGGCAGAGGTTCTGTCGCTCGAGTCAACCCCCACCAAATATATGGATTGGAAATCTCGGGATACAAGAACTGGTGATAGCTCTCAACCCGTTTCACTTGGCTTCGTAGAAAGAAATTACGAGGCCATTTTTATATCTCGAGTTCCTACCACAGCCCCACAATTTCAAACGGCGACAACCCCGAAATTCCCAGAATAAAGGTTCTGACTTCGTTCAATAGGGCGCACAAAATCGATGTATTGACATTGAGTATACATTGTGTATACTATCAATGTGGCTACTAAAACAACAACAATAAACGTTCGCATGGACAAGGAGACTAAATCTTCGGCGCAAAAAATCATTGAGGATTTTGGGCTGGATATTTCTACTGCTATAACCGCCTTCTTTCGAAAGATCATACAAACCGGATCAATTCCTTTTTCTTTTGACCAGAAAGGTCGTTTAGATAATCCGAAATATATTGCGCAACTTGTAAAGGAGATCGGGTCTGCAAAAAAACAAGGTAAAAAATATTCTTCCGCCACTCGCATGCTAAGTGATATACTTGGCTGATGTCATACGAAGTCGTCCATACCAAATCATTCAGAAGGTCTCTCAAAAAATTGGCTTACTCTCCGTCCATTGAATTAGCGGCCATTGGGAAAGTTATTGATATTTTGATATTACACAGCACTCTTCCCGCTCAATTTCGCGACCATGCTCTCAAAGGCAACTACGCCGGGTGTCGCGAGTGCCACATAAAGGGTGATTTATTATTGATTTATGAAATAGACGATAAGCTCAGACTGATTACCTTAGTGGAAATCGGTTCGCATTCGGAACTGTTCGGTTAGTTACTTACCATTAAAGTCGTTCTAATATCGTCCCACAGCGCGCACAGAAATTTGTGTGCTACAATTTCATCATGAACTGGTTCACGATCGCGCTCATCGGCCCGGCATTATGGGCACTGGTAAATCATATAGACAAATACATCATCAGCCGATATTTCACCGGCCGAGGCGTCGGCTCATTGGTGTTGTTCACAAGCCTTAGTGGGCTGATCATTTCTATATTTATTCTAGTTCTTGGTTATAATCAGATCTTCACCACTCCGTTAAGCGTGATCATCATCGGTGTAAACGGCGCCATCCTCGTGGCGGCTTTTATCCCATATCTCTATGCCCTTGAGAATGAGGAGGCTTCATGGGCATCGTCCATCTATCAGCTCATTCCTGTTTTTGGATATGTGCTGGCGTTGGTTTTCCTCAAAGAATCGCTCACGACAATGCAAATCTTCGCGTCGCTCTTGGTGGTGATAGGCGCCATAGCCATCTCTCTCGATCTTTCCAAGAAGATAAGACTGAAAGCAAAACCATTCCTTCTCATGGTCTTGTCCTCATTCATGATCGCCGTGAATGCACTCGTCTTCAAGATCATCGCCCTCGACCAGACTTTTTGGGGTACGGCTTTCTGGGAATACATTGGTGGGGCGATCTTCGGTTTGCTTCTCTTCACTCTTATACCTATGTACCGAAGACAATTCATCGCCACGATCAACAAGGCCCGAACATCCGTTTTGACCGTGAATCTCATCTCGGAGCTTTTGAACATCGCCGCCAAGCTGGCCGCCAATTTTGCCAGCCTTCTTGCTCCACTAGCCCTGGTCTGGGTCGTCAATGGTTTCCAACCGCTTATCGTTTTCTTCTATGGTGTGATCCTCACATTATTCCTGCCGATGTTCGGTAAAGAGAATCTAAGCCGAAAAGTCGTGACGCAAAAACTGTCTGCGATGGTTGTCATGCTGGCGGGGATATATCTGCTGTTTCGATAGAAATATTGTTCTGCATTATCCACTTTTTTGCTTTACAACCGACTTCAGATTTGCTAGAGTATCAATGACCCTTAAAAGTCATTTGTCTACTGCTTGGGGGCCTCGCAAGAGGTCCCCTTTGCTATTTCAATGGAGCCATTTCTTTTTTATAGCAGATAAACTCCTTGAGCTTTTGAATATCGAGAATCACCAAGCCTTCTGCTCGCAGACTATTGAGTTCTGTCGCAACCTTGCGGGCCGTGGCGAAGATGAATACCTGCTTTTTATCTTTCAACAGTTGCCGGATCGGTTCTTCGAAGTCGCTATCACCGCTCCAAAGTATGAAACTATTTATGCCATCATTGTCGTAGTCTCTGAGCATGTCCCGGCCGATTTCCACATCAAAATTGGCTTTCGGTTCTTCGATGTACGTTGTACCTTGCTGATTCAAGATCTTGAGTTCTTCATTCAAATCTTTGATGGTCTCAATCTTCAGTTTCGCGAGCAAAGAGGGACGGATGAAGCTCTTCAAAATATCAATTGAATTAATTTCAATGCTAGATACATCAATCGGTATTTTCATCATCTTCACCGGCTTCGTCTTAACCATATAGCCAAGCCGCCGGGCTTCAGCTATAACATTTTCGGATTCTTCTTTGCCTTCCAAGGTTCCGTGATAAAACTTAACCTCTCTTACGGAATCAAATGAGTCCAGTAATTGTTTAACGCGCTTTACATCCACATGCCATCCAAGCTTCGGAGTCCAGCCGCGAACGTTGGCGAAGTCGATATAGACGTTGGTCGGCTTGTCGAATACACGTAGAAGCTCCTCGATCCTATCGGGATATGTCTTGGCGAGCTTCTCTATGCGTTCGGATTTTGGTTTGAACATTGTGGGAAGTTTACATTATTTTATTTAAGCCCCTCTTCCTGAACCTCCGCGACTTCTCCAGGAACCAACCGACGGTAACGAAGGTCACCAATGGCGATATCCAAGGCGGAATGCCGATACCGAAGGCATCCAGTGCCATGATAACGCCCAAGAATAAGATCGAGTACATGGCGCCGTTCTTCAGGTAAACGAAATCTTTGATGCGCTTCACATTCCCGATAGTCAGCTTGCGCACGATATACGCGCCAAGGCCGTTGCCAATGATGATGAGCGGCACTGATAATGTGAAAGCGAAAGCCCCCAGTACGCCATCGACAGAGAAGGTAGCATCGATCATTTCCAGATATAAGATCTTGCTCACATCCGATCGCCCTCCTTTGGTCAAACTCTTCTCCGCCAATTCGGCGCTCTGCTTGAAGCCGTGGGTGATGAAAAACGCAGTCGAGCCGACCACCGCACCGAAGGCCATGAAAGGATCGACTCCGATGGAGAACCAGACGATGGCCGCCAAGAGAACCGAAGTGGTCGCATAGAACCAGATTCCCTGTTCCAGAAAGAATTCCTCATGAGGCAGTCCGACATTCTTGTCTTCCAGGAATAGCCAGTGGAGGAAGAGTAGCATCAGGAATACGCCGCCTCCTAGAAGCAGGATCGGCGCCGCTTTCTCGATGGCCGAGAGGACATGCGGATCGCTGCTCCAAGTGGCCGTCAAGGCTCCGATCGGTCCCAAGGCCGGACTGGTGAACCAGACGATGAGCCAAGGCAGGACTCCGCGAACCACGAAGACCGCGAATAGAAGCCCCCAGAACAGGAACCATTTCCGTGCCTTCGGCTTCATGGTCGAGAGCACCTCCGCGTTGATGATGGCGTTGTCGATACTGCTCACCGTTTCGAAGACAGCCAAACCGGCTACGGTCAGAGCTAGAGTGATGAAGTTCATTGGTTAAGTGTACAATGTTTCAGAGTTGATGAAAAGAAAAAGCCCGCGGTGTAAATCCTGCGAGCTTTTATTGATTTTATACGTTTCGTTTGCCTGACGCGCGATTATTTCCGAAACGCCCTGTCGAGGTCCAAACCTTTCGGCTGGAGCATCTCGTCGAGACTAGCCAGCGGCCTGAACCATGAGTTGTCCGGAACATGATTATTACGCTTCCAGGCGTCAACTCGATTCGGATCGAACGCCGCTTCGGCGTTTTCCTGAAGAGACACCCTCTTCTCGTTTTTCCGGAGAGGCAGGCCGGTGATCTCGGACTTATGGTACCAAGTACCGTTGTATCCTGCCAACCAGTCCTGGTCAGCCAAGTACCAGCGCTTTTCGACCGGAGATTTTCCTCTGCACTTGAGGATATCCCAGGTAACTGACTTCTCGGCGCCTAGCGGCAGGTCGCACCAGCGATTCATGGCGATGAAGTTCTGCATTCCCTCGTCCATGGCCCGCATGATGCCGCGTTCTCCCGCCAGTTTCTGATTGCCGAGGATCGTCGCATTGCCCTTGGTATTCTTGACGATGCTTAGCATAGCGCCGTATGACCGCAAAGCATTGTGCGCCTGCGGATTATCTGTTTCGGCGAAGGCCGCCTTCATACGTTCGATCCTCCCGCTTCCACAATTCACAGGAATCCAGAACCATCCCTCGAAGTCTTGGGAGTCGGCTTGGTCGCGAAATGCGTGATAGTTGATTTGATCTTTATACAATATAGCGATCATGCGCATCACATCATCGCCGATATTCCTGATTTTGTCTCTCAATGTTGTACCCTGTGAAGTCCGCCATAGGGCTTCGTAGATGGTGCGCACGCTGAATATGAGCGAACTAGGCGAATTACTTTCCCGCCCGATCAATTTTAGCAGGCCTTCACGAGCTTCGGCCTCTTCGAATGACGATTTCAAATTCATCAGCTTCGAGGCGAAGTCCGCAAATGGCAACTCGTTTCTGGGAGGCTGGAGACCTTTGGTCTTCATGTCGTACACGGATCCGATGAGCTTTGCGGCCCACAGAAATAGGACGTCGTCCTGACCTGGAAAGTTCACGAACGCCATCTTTATGAGGCTGGCAAGGTGAGTTCTGGGACAACCAACATGGCTGTCATAGAAATTCACCTCGTCTGCCATCGCCTTGAGGACAGCATCATTGATTCCCAGAGCCTCATACATGAGCATGGAAGTGCTCGTGCCTCGGAGGCGTTCAGCGGCTCCATTGCGATGCTCATCAGGGAAGTCACCGCCACCGCCCAAACACAGTTGCTCCTGCGCAACCCACCAGGCAGGATCCTTTCTTTCGGTTTCAGACGTGTATATGCGTGGCGTCTCGGGGTCCGCGATCCCAATCAGCAGATGACTGCCTTTCATGATTGCCTCGACCAGTCCGAACACCTCGTCAAGATGGAGGTGAAACCTAATCCCCTTCCTGACGCTTCTCGGTTCTATCAATTTCATTTGTCTATCCTTTCCGGGCTATTCGCCCTTTTTTATCTATTTTTTTAAGTGTTTCGTTTCGAAATTATTATGGCAAACGTCAAAGAACGTGCCTGCGAAGGATTATAGCATGTTTTATAATATTGTCAACTTGAGTGGCGTCTGCTAATATTGTCTCAATTGCCGGTCAACATCCGGTAAATTAACGAGGTTCGGCGTAAAGCGGCCTCATCAAATCCCGCCGGGGTGGCGAAATTGGTAGACGCGCTAGCCTTAGGAGCTAGTGGAGCAATCTATGGAGGTTCGAGTCCTCTCCCCGGCACAATTCGAGAGCAAAACATATAAGGTAATAGCTATTGACTATTGTAAAGTCTTGCGCTATAATGCGCGCAGACAATAATGTCAAGACTGTAAAGTAGTATTGATAAACCAAACCAAAAAGACGGCTTAAATAGCCGGAAAAACCAGAAAGGACGGTAACAGATGTGCGCAAAAATCACCAGAGTATACACTCTCACAGACGCGGTCGGAATCGGCTGGGAAGTAGAAGGGGTACCAGCAAAGGTATTCTGTAAGTTCAACCGGCTCGACGATAAGGGAGATGCCCACGCGGCGACTTCCGAAATCGAGACGACTGGCAATGGGGTCGGCTTCGCCGAACTCAAGGCGAACAGTCTGTTCGCACCCGAAGAGGATGTCACTTTCCAAATCCTAGTATGGCCCGTCCTCTTGGACGGTCAGGAACTGGAAGAAGTGAACGCCACCTTCCACATCCACGAAGGAAAGGTTGTGTCAGGCCTCGTGCCCAAGCGCGAGGATCCGACGCCAGTTGATCAGCCTCCAGGGCTTCCTCAACCACCGCCGGGACCGGCACCGATAGTGCCGCCTCCGGTTCCTGCCGACCAGCCTCCCAAGGCCGAACCGCCCTCACCGCCGGTTCCTGACGTATCACGAGAGGTAATTATCACCGAGCTCCTCCCTCTTTTGGGCAAGTTCGGTTTCGCTTGGAAGTCAGAACCGGTCAATCGGTTCTTCCAGGTGACATTGGTACAGGTTCCGGAAAAGGAAGCCGCTATCCAACTCCATACGGAGTTCATCGAGGGAACACAGACTGAAATGGCATCCGACCGATTCAAAGCTGGGATTGCTTACGGTATCGCGGTAGTTCCCGTCTCTGAAGAGGGGCTACCGATCGGATTCCCAATGCGAGCGGAATTTCACGTGCTCGATGGGAAACTTCACCTGGGATCGCCCAAAGCGCCCCAGATCCCACCTCCCGCACCGCCGACACCAACGCCGGCTGCGGAAAGACCTGAACAAGAACAACCAAGAAAGGAAGAAAAGAAAGAAATGAACGGAACCACACCAAGTGACTTGCAGAAAGTCCTGGAAAGTATTGGTACGCTAGGTACCACACTCGGCGGCAAGATTGACACCTTCGGCAACCAGGTTGCCGGCGGATTGTCCAGCTTGCAGGAAGGCCAGCAAAAGATGTCGGAGACGCTACAGAGCGCCGCCGGTGCCTTCACGGCCGTCTCGCAGGCCCTCGGTAAGACTACAAAACAGCTCGAGGGTGCACAGAACGTGGCCGATGCCATCACCAATGTTCACAAGGACGTCAAAACCCTGGTGAACAGACCACACGCTTCGGAAAGCAAAACTACCTACTGGATGACAGTGGCAACTCTGTGTCTGCTACCTCTTTTGGCAGCATTCATCTGGTGGCGCACAAACCATCCGGCGACTTCCGTTGCCTTTGGCTCAGTAAACGCCTCGGCGTTCCAGACCGGTGGCACGAATCTTCCGACCTACCCGGTCGGGATGTACCAGCCATCGATCGTTTCAACGGGCAGCAACTGTTCGAACTTCATTCAGGTGAATAATTTCGGCAGCGGCGTGCCCGCGAACGTGAAAGTTCCGGGTGTAGAGTATTATCCCGCGTTCACGCCAGCGCCACGCGAAAAAGTGGTCACGAATACGCAGTACGTGCCGGCTCCAGTTAATGTACTGGTCAGCAACGTGATAGTACTGCCGCCAGTAATTCAAACGCCACCACCAACACCAGTTCAGCTGCCTCCGCCACAACCTGCTCCGCAGGCATCGGCCGGACCGACGGCTGATTGGCAGAACCCTCCGCCGCCTCCTCAAGGACCGCCGATGGCTTACGAGCTACCGGAACCAGGATACTGGGAGGACGGTTACTTCATTGGAGGCAGCGGTGCATATTATGTCGTAGATGTGGGTGGATTATTCCGCCCATGCGGACGATATGGCTATGACCGCGGCTGGAGCGATGTTCAGCACCACGGTTGGAACTTCGGATTCTGGAGCAATCGAAGGACAGAGCGGGAATGGGATACTCCGAGAATCCATTCCTACGACCAAGGCCAAGGCCAACGTGGCAATTCCGGAAGGGGCGACTCTCAAAGGCCCTCTGCCGGAAACAACCAAAGGACTCCTGCCGGCCATCAAAGCCCGGCTCAAGGCGGCCACGCGCTAGGCGGCAAACACTGATCGGCCGCGAGACAGATTCACAGTTCCTAGACAACCCAAACCAGTGGGAGTCTAGGAACTTTTTTATACTCTCAAAACAGCTTATTTTGAGCCATTTGACATAGCATTGACTTTCGTTCTCTAATATGCTATACTGTCAGGTAGAACGTGATTCTTTGCAAGATTGCACGTTGTCAATTTCAAAACGAAAAAACTGACTTCCCTAACGGGAGGTCTCAAAAAAAAGGAACAATGCCAACTATACCGACAGCAACGACGGGATTAAATACACCCGCCAGTACGTTACCGACACCTCCGGCAATCTGGGACACTCCCCTTCCAGTCCGCTATGTAAAGGACATCGATCTGTTGGCGCTACTGTTCAATGTCGCGTCGCTTGTCTTTGTCTTTACCTCGTTGTACTTCGCCATTGTTGGCATTTACATCATCAAGGGCATACCGGCTCAGCCGATCATATCAATCGCCTTGCCGTCAGCAGTGGTCTGGATCCTCTTGGTGGTCTTCCACCGGAGACTTGGAACAAGCGTCCAGGCACGGAAAGGTAAGGCGTACCTAGACCTTCTGTTTCGCAATAGTATCATCGTGTATCTTCAGGGGTTTCATTTCACGAGCTGGACCTCCGCAGAGCAGCCCGATGAGATTGATTTCCAGAAACACGAGGTAATCGAGATGAAGACCGATGACGGATCCGAACTGAGATTCCAGTCGGCCGACGGATACGAGATGGTGATTGAAGTCACTATTTTCTTCAACCGGCTCGAGGGTCCGGAATACTTGGGTCGCTCGCTCAAATACCAACTAAAGGAAGTAAAGGAGCTGGCCGCCGCAGCAGTAGTGTCTCGTATAGGTGATTTGGTCGGAAGCAATTCCTATCAAGCTCTCCTATCCAACAAGGCCCAAGCAGCGAACTTTGTAGCGATGTCATTCGGCGGAGAAGGAGTTCTATCCGACTTCGAAAAAGGCATTGGCTACACTCTTCGCAATCCGATTCTTAAGTCAATTAACACGGCTGCTGAATCGACAGTAACGCGTAACGCCTTGGCAAAACTTGACGTTATGAAGGATAAAACCAAAGAGCTGGTCAATGACTGCAAGGTAACACCTGACGAAGCCTTCAGAGGCACGCAGGTCGCCCTCGGCATGATCGATCAAACTGTTAACACACAGGAATACAAGGGTATCCCGGCCGGTGTGAGAACGTTCGCACCGGGCAATGCCGGGATCGCCATTGGAAACAGAGGATAAACATTGAAAGGTAAACGATATGAGTAGACCAAGAACACCAGCGACGGTGCCGACTTCAACTGCACCAGTTGCTACACCAGTGCCGACAGCGGCACCGATGAGACCGACAGGACCAACCACGGCAACACCGAGAACAATGAGCGCCAAAGTCAAACTTTGGATCTGTATCGCTGGTGTTGCCGTCATAGTTCTGCTCACAGTCCTGCTTTCCTCGCCTTCATCGGCAGGAAGTAAGAGCCAAGGAGCCAAGACTACGCAGGCAGCATCAGAGGAACTGCCTACAGAGCTGCACCCGGCCTACATGAAGATCGTAGCGGATGAGAGTCCGGACTGGAATAGATCGGTTAAGGTCCCAAATTGCGGGTTACGGTTAGTGTACCACCCTGTAACTAAGGACATCGAGTGGCAGGTTCGAGCGGATTCCAATCCGCAAAAAACTTCCTTCGCTCTGCCGCCAGTGAACGCTGATAGAAAGCGTCACATCGTGGTACCGGGCGGTTCACAATACCTGCAATTCCGGATCATGCCGGGACAGAGAATTGTGGACGGTGAGCTCACCTATTGGTACACGCCCAATATGGACGAGCCTTACTCAACAGTGAGTACGGCGAGCAACTAGCTGCGAAACTGACAACACCACAGGCTGCGAGGAATTCCCCGCAGCCTGTTTTTTAATTCTAAAATCTCGATTGAATGCCGACTGGCTATCCCTCTCTAGAAAGCGCTCTTCAAGGTATTGGAGATGAGATATATGATCCCCCAGGCCGAAACCATGATAAACATGCCGACGGTGCCCCAGAGGATGCTTTGCTTGCCGGAAGATCGGGCTTCCTCATCATCACCGCGAATGACCATTTTGAGCACGCCGTAGACGAAGACCACCACGGCGATGCCGAACATGAGCTCGACCACAGGATAGACTATGCCGGAGATTATCGGTTTGAGGACATTGCCAAAAGCAGTCGTGTCCACTGCCGCTTGCGCGGTCGGTATGATTTCAAACGCTGACATATAAGGATGGGCTTCTACTGAACTTGAGGGATCACGTTGCCAGGTACGCCGCCGGTCTGCGTATTGTTGCCGAAGTTAGGCAGTGGCTGGTTGGTCGGCGTCGTCTTGAAAGTATTGGTCAGTATGTTTACTAAACCCCAGATAGAAACGATGACGAACAATCCGACAATGCCCCAGAGGATATTCAGACCAGCCTTGGAACGAGCATCCCCTTCGCCCTTGATAACGTATATCACAACATTCCAGACAATGAATATAATGGCCAGAGCCACTAGCAAATAGACTACTATGTTGCCGATGCCTGCAAGCTTGGCCGAGAGCGAATTGACGTCAGTAACCGCGCTAGTTTGAGCGAACACCGATACCGGAGCTACGAGCGTGAGAAATGCGATAAGCTTTTTCATATTTTTATGATTATTAAGATTCTATTATAACGAGACTATTATACCTTAGCGATACCAATTGACAAAATAGGCAGATGTGGATATGTTCTGGCGAAAATTAAGCCTGTCCGCTTTCAGTGGGCTTGATAAACGGGCAGTCCCGAGGAATTTCCGGGATTTCCGGACGAGGTTTTGTTGATAAAATCGGCGTTAGGAAAACCGCTCTGCGGAACATACGTATTGGTGGCAAAAGTGTACAAGAGGATGTTGACTAGGCCCCAGATGGAGATGATGATGGCCAGACCGATGATCCCCCACATTATCTGCATGCCAGCTTCCCGGCGGCTCTCATCGCCAGACTTGCCTTTGATGAAATACTGCACCGTGGAATAGACTATGTAGACGACCGCCAAGGCTGTCAGAAGATATACGACCACGTTGCCGATACTGCTTATGCGGATGACCAGGCCGTTAATATTTGTGATCTGCGGCAAGGGCCCTGTATTCTGGGCTTGGGCGATGAGAAAGAATGGGTATGACATGTTATTTATGATTAATGTTTATTGCGGAAATAGATTCGACATATTTGCCCAGGAACCAGCGCTGTTCGATCCGAGATCGAAGGTGGAAATGAGTATATTGACGATACCCCACATGGAGAAGATCACAAAGAATCCGATTACGCTCCACATCACGTATTGGGAACCTTCGGACCGCGCCTTTTCGCTCGGTTGGATGAAATACTTGATGACATACCAGACGAACATGACGACCGCCAGACCCATGAGCAAGGCCAGAGCTTCATTGAGATACCCGGCGGCCGTGGCTACCAGATCATTTAAAGTCTTGTTGGAAGCAAAGGCCATTAGAGGCAAAAGGGTCGAACCTATGGCTAGGTATCCGGTGATTTTTTTCATAGATTATTGGTTGCTGATAATCGATTTACTGATTTACAGAATTAATTTCCTGAATTGGCGTTCTTGGCCTGTTGGATGACTTGCTGGTTGACCGTGCCTGTCGCCGAAAGCGTATTGATGACCACGTCTATGATGACTCGTGCCCCGATGACCACGGCCACACCTATAACGATGTAGAGCAGGCGCGCATGAAGATCCTTGATCTTGGTCGAATTGCCCTGCGCCGTGATATATTGGAAGCCGGTGTATATGAACATGAGAACGGCGAATAAGATCACGATGTAACTAAAGATCTGCACGAAGTTCTGAACTAATCCGCCTATAGAATTTATCCCTGATAATGGGTTAGTTAGGGTGAAGGTTGTACCACCGCTTGAGTTGGAACTTCCTGTTGTATTAACCGGCGTACCATTCGAACTGCCGGTGGTGTTCACTGGTGAACCGTTCGAACTGCCAGTGGTGTTTGGAGTCGTACTGAAACTATCGCCCATAAAAGCCAGCTTCGCCGAAGATTGAGCATAAGCCTGACTATGACCGATAATGATGGTTGTCGAAAAGAACAGTACCGCCGCGATCAAATATATCTTTAAGAATGATTTCATGATGTTGTTATGATTTCGGCCCCAAGAGCGTTCCGAATCCCGAGCCGCCAGTCAGCCATGCCAAGATCTGGTAGACGATGAACCAGGCCGATAGCATTATTATAAAGCCAATGCCGATTTTTTGGAACATCGAGCTGGCTTGGGTCCGATCGGCTTCCCTGCCGCGGATGTACAGGAAGCCGGCATATGAGAAACCGAATATCGCCACCAGGACTCCGCCTACTATTGCTATGTTAATCAAGTGCTGAACTTGCAACATAGCGCCATTGAAATCGCACGGAACGTAATCAGTAGGATTGCCACCCGGAAGGCTGGGCCCGTCACATACGGTCAGATGGAATCCGCTATCGTTTATGTTAGTGCTCGGAGGCAGGTTTCCCTGCGTAGCGCCGACATTATTCGGGCCGATCGGCGCGGTCGCTTGAACATTTGGAACTGAAACCGCGATCATCAATAAAGCACATGCCACTGCCATCAAATTTCCAATTTTGAATTTTGAATTTTGAATTTTCATTGGACTGCTTGCCTAAGGATGACATCATACTGATTGGCCGCGTCCTGCACTGCCTGATACGCTGTCTTCTGGCCGCTGCTGAAAGCATCGACCATGGCGCTGAAGATCTGCCGGGACTTCACCGGGTCAGCGTCGATCCAGGTCGAAGCGGTCAAGGCGGCTTTGTTGAAATTGGTGATGTAGGGATCAGTCGAACTTTGGTCGAGACTGTTCAAAACCGTCGGCAGATACATGGTTTGGGACAGACCGGCCAGATTGGTCGGCGAAGTCAGGATGGAGACGATTTGGTAAACGGCATTGGCGTTAGCCGAAGTGCGGACGATGGAGAAGCCGAACATCTTGGCATACTCCGTGGTCTTGCCGGTTTTGTATTGAGGCAGAGGCGCCACATCGAAATTGAGATTGGGATTTTTATTGCGGATATCTCCGAGCTCCGAAGCAAAGCCGAAGTAAGTTGCCAAGGTCCCCGAGAGAAAGGCCGTCTTGTCATTGGGCATGGCCCGATTCCATGAATACACGGGACTGGAAGGATTGGCGAACTGGCCGAAGAATTGCAGGACTGATTGGGAGATGGCTTGTCCCGTCGCCAGGGTCGTGGCCGGAACACTGCCGCTCAAGGTGGTCACCGGATTCCCCGACTGCAGGAGCAATGTTCCGAAAAGCTCGCGGGCATTGGTGATGTTGCTGAACTGGCCCATGGCCACGGCACTCTTTCGTACCGTACCGTTCTGATCTTTCTGGGTGAGCGCCTGGCCGAGTGTCGTAAAATCTCCCCAATTCTTTGGATAGGTAGTCAGACCGGCAGCACTGAACAGATCGCGATTCCAGTACATTACCAAAGGATCGACCGTGAATGGGATCGCCAATATGCCATTCTGGGACAAGTAGATCTGGCCTTCCTGGATGAAGGAGTCCATGAATGAACGCTCTGATAATGCCCCATAAGGGATGAGTGTCAGCTTGTCTTCATGCGGCAAGATCATATCGGTCGGAATGAGTATGCCATCGGGGCCGGTGCCGCGAGCCAGTGCCGCCACGAAATCCTGCGAAAAAGAATCGGGGCTTTCCTCCACATAGGAGACTTTGAGCGCTTGCGGGAGAGTGGCGTTGACATTTGCCACGTATTTATTGAAAACATCGGCCGGAAACGTCCCCCAGATCGTGATAGTCGGCAAGGTAGTACCGGAAGATCCGCCTTTGAAGGTCGCGAAAGCGATGACGCCGCCGATGATGGCCAGGATGAATATCGCTAAGGTAATTATTTGAAATTTTGACATTTGATTGATTTTATTTCTGTAGACGCTCGCTTGGCAAAGGACTTTCGGTTGCGCCTACGTCGGCGTGACCTTCTGGTCAACTGCGAAGCACGAAGACGAAACGTCCGGAGCCAAAAGGGCGTCACCTCACAAATACTAACCCATAATGATGATCCCCCGCTCCGAATGACTGCTCGACTTTGAATCCATTCTTCTCGAATAAGGCCCTGGCTTGCATCTCCGAGACTATTGCTTTCGGACTCAAAGGTGTGATACCGCTCCAATCGACGACCAAGACTTTGCCACCAGGCTTCAAGATGCGTTTGATCTCTAGGACGAAATCATCCAGTTTGGCGATCTGGAACAGGACATTTGAAGCGACCACGCGATCGGCCAAAGATTCCTTGATCTTGGTGCCACCGATCTTCTCGGCATTGCCCCAGATGACTTCGATGTTCCGCAAGCCTTGCGATGCACCGACCGAACGCAGGCGTTCCAAGAGATCCTTCTGCACGTCGACCGCGTAGACACGCCCACTGCCGCCGACCTTCTTGGCCGCTTCGATGGTGTAAAAGCCGGAACCGGCGCCCAGATCGACGACTTTCATGCCGTCATTAAGCCCTAGCTTGGCTAGATTGGAAGCGGGGTCGGAGAACATAGTCCTACAATTATACCACGTTAAAAACAAGCACGATTGCGCCTGTTGGGGACAATCGAGTCTACTCATATTTGAGCCTTACAAGCAAATCAAACTCGCCAACTGATCGCCTTCACGGAGCTTCATGACGCGCACGCCCTGCGTGGAGCGGCCCAGAGTTGGGATCTCCTTGAGATCGACGCGGATAACCTGGGATTTCTTGGACATAGCCACGACCTCTTCTTCGTCGTCAGTGACGACCTTGGCCGCCATCAGAGCCCCGGTCTTCGCGGTGATATTCATGGTCATGATGCCGGAACCGCCACGGTTCTGCGTCTTGTATTCGGAAAGCTTGGTCTTCTTGCCGTAGCCATTGGCGCTCATGACGAAGAGCGTCGGATTCTTGGCGTCTTTGGAAACCACATCGGCCGAAATCACCGCGTCAGCATTCTTCCCTTCTGGTAATTTGATGACCCTTACTCCGGCCGCATTCCTGCCCATCTCGCGCACGTCGCTCTCCTTGAACCTTATCGACTGCCCATCCTTGGTCGCGATGACGATCTCGTCCGACTTTGAAACGAACGAGGCCGAGATGAGCTCGTCACCTTCTTCAAGAGTGATAGCGATCAATCCGGAGCGTCTGACGTCCTTGAAATGCTTGGCCGAGGACTTCTTGCCTGTGCCATTCCTGGTGACCATCATGAGCGATAATCCCTCGGCCTCCTTCTTGTTCTTCGGCATGGGCAGGATCGAGGTCACTCGCTCGCCTTCGGCCAATGACAGGAAATTCATGATGGACTTGCCTTTGGTGGCGCGCTTGCCTTCGGGGATATCGTACATCTTGACCTGATAAGCTTTGCCCTTGTCCGAGAAGAATAGAAGATCGTTGTGCGTAGTGGCGAATATGAGATGCGTGATGAAATCCTCTTCTTTGGTGTCTAGGTCGACCACGCCCACTCCGCCTCGTCTCTGCTTGCGGTATTCGCCTGGGTCGGTCCTCTTGATATAGCCGCCTTTGGTGAGAACTAGTACAGACTCTTCATCGGCGATCAGATCCTCGGGATTGAAGTCCTTGACGCCGTGCTTGACGATCTTGGTCCGGCGGTCATCGCCGTATTTGGCACGGATATCGGTCAATTCTGTCTTGATGATATTGCGCACCTTTTTATCGCTACCCAATATGCCTTTCAATTCTTCTATCAAGGTCTGAACTTCCTTGAGCTCGTCCAGGATCTTCTTGCGCTCCAAGCCGGCCAATTTCTGCAGGCGCATCTCCAGGATGGCGGTGGCTTGTAGGTCGCTGAACTTGAATTTCTTCATGAGCCCGGCATGAGCGGCGGCCACATCATCGGCGGCGCGGATCAAAGTGATGATCTCGTCTATATGATCTAGAGCCTTCTTCAAACCAAGTAAGATATGCTCGCGAGCCTCGGCTGCATCCAGATCAAACTTGGTTCGACGGCGGATAACTTCGATGCGGTGAGTGATGAATTCCTGCAGGATAGACTTCAAGGAGAGCGTCTGCGGCACGCCATGGACCAGAGCAACGCTATTGACGTGAAAAGCTTCTTCTAACTGCGTATGTTTGTATATAAGGTTGAGGACCTTTTCCGGATACGATCCCTGTTTCAAGTCGATAGCGATGCGCATGTCCTTGTCCGATTCGTCGCGCAGACCTTTGACGCCTTCGATGACCTTTTCCCGGACCAGATCGGCGATCTTGATGATCAGGTCATTTTTATTCACCCGGAACGGGATAGAAGTGATGATGATCTGATACTGACCCTTCTTGTCTTCGACGATCTCCGCTTCGCCACGGACGGTGATGCCGCCACGGCCGGTGGTATAAGCATGGTGGATGTCCTTCTCACCGTAAATGACGGCTCCCAATGGAAAATCCGGGCCTTTGATGAATTGGAAAAGATCGTCGGTGGTGGCGTCGGGATTGTCGATGATGTGCATGGTGGCATCGACAACTTCACGGAGATTGTGCGGAGCGATATTGGTGGCCATACCGACGGCGATGCCGAGAGTGCCGTTCAAAAGCAGATTTGGCACGGCTGTCGGCATGACGGAAGGCTCCTTCTTCGTGCCATCATAATTCGGACGGAAATCCACGGTATTCTTTTCGATATCGCGCAAAAGCTCGCTCGATATGCGCGACATCTTGGCCTCCGTATAACGCATGGCGGCTGGCGGATCGCCATCCACCGTTCCAAAGTTTCCCTGACCATGGACCAAGGGGTATCTCATGGTGAATGGCTGGGCCATCTTGACCATAGAATCGTAGACCGCTACGTCGCCGTGCGGGTGATAATTTCCCAGAACGTCTCCGACTACCACGGCTGATTTGCGGAATTTGGCGGAAGCGGTCAAGCCCTTCTCATGCATGGCGAAAAGGATGCGGCGATGCACCGGCTTCAATCCGTCGCGTACATCAGGCAGAGCGCGATCGGTGATGACCGACATAGCGTAGTCCAAAAAAGACTCTCTCATCTCTGTGGAGATGTTGCGCGAGACAACACCTGCTCCGGCGGCGCGAACAGGTTCGCTTGCTTCAATTTTATCTGGCTTCTTGGGCATTTATTTATTTAATTATAGCAAAAAAGGCGTGCATTCGCACCTTGACATTGTTTAGTATATATGTAAATATATAGGCAGTTTTCACCGAGCTCATTGAAAGCTCACGGGTTAAGGGCCTTTTGAAAGGAGGCCTTGGATGTCCC
>PMZP01000089.1 GCA_003170325.1 Candidatus Tayloriibacteriota bacterium | reverse complement strand
GTTCCAGTCGCTCTGACAGATACTTATAGAAAATAAAACCAAGAATATAGTTCTTGTACTCATCGGCATTCATTTTGCCCCGGAGGACGTTGGCCACGCCCCAGAGTTTCGATTCTAGAATTCTTTTTTCTTCTTCGGACATGGTTCCATTCTACGCTTATTTAGTAGATTTGGAAGTAAACAAGAACAGCCGCTTACCTCGGCCGTCTTGATTCGCAATTACTTACTTCTTGCGATTATATGGAGACTGATTCGTCGGGCGCAAGCTTACATTCAAATCACTGGCTTTGGAACGAACACCTCCTTCCGGTCTACCGAGAATTACACCAATAACCCTGGTAGGTGTGTTCTGACGAGCAAGCTGCTTAAGCTTAATTTCCTGTGAACTCGTCCAGGGTTTCCCTGAATTACGGACATAATATGTCATGATGTTGGAATATTATTTTAATAATTTTCGACGTTCTCCAAAACAAAAAAGCGGAACCTTCTTCGGTCTCGCTTTTCTGATGGTAAGAAACATACACGACTAGGCCGAAGATAAAATTAGACGATGGGTACAATAGCAACTATTGGTGCTCTCGATGACTAACTGCTTAGAGTTTTAATGAACTTATTACTATTATAGCACAATCCATGCTGAAATGCAAGCATTTTCTTCAGTTACCTCCCCACTAATGTTATACTCTTCCTCTCCAATCCCATGCTCCAACCCCTGACCACCAACATCATCATCGCCTGCTGGGTCATATTCTGGACATTTTGGCTGGTGTCGGCGGCATTCACAAAAAGGACGGTTTGGAGGGGGAGCATTTGGCCGAGGGTGGGCATGATGGCGGCATTCGTGGTGGCGGGGACATTGATATTCGGTTTCGGCGGATCGGGCGGCATGAGTGGCGGAGCGGTCAAAGTGACGGCAGTGGCTATGCTCTGGCCATACCATCCGGCGGTCGGGGTGGCTTGCGCGATCCTGGCGATCTCGGCGCTCACGATCCTACTATGGGCGCGCGTCACCTTGGGCCGCAATTGGAGCGGCAGGATAGTATTGAAAGAAGGCCATGAATTGGTGACGAGCGGTCCCTATGCCTATGTGCGCCACCCGATATATAGCGGCTTCATCCTGCTCATCTTCGCGACCGCTCTCCAATTCGCCAGTCTAGCCAGCTTCGTCGGCTTCCTCATCTTCCTGGCTATCTTCCTATGGCGCACTTACCGCGAAGACGCCCTCATGTCGAAGACTTTCCCTGCGGAGTATCCGGCATATAAGGCCAGGACCAAGAGGTTGATTCCGTGGGTGTGGTGAGTTGTTGCATATATTGCAACAACTGAACTACTAAGAAATCCTTACTTGTTGAACCATTTCCATTTTGGAAACGGTTGGAATATGCATATTTTGCATATTGCTTTTGCCAGTATGTAAGGAATCCTTACATACTGAACTGTCCGGAAATTCCGGATAGTTGAACTTGTGCAAAAATTGCACTAGTCCTCTAAGGCAGCAGATTCCTGCTCAACCTGACAGTCATCTTGGCTTTCAATGGACCACCGCGGGATTCGGACTCCATGAAAGCGATGGCTTCTTTGACGTCTTCGAGCTTATCCGCGGATAAAGCCAACTGACGCTTGTCCAGATTGAACCCTTTGACCAGATATTCCCGCAATATGCGCGTGGCCCAGATGCGAAACTTGGTGGCCTTCTTGGAATTCACTCTGTAACCGACAGCGATTATGGCATCGAGGTTGTAGAATTTAGTGAGGTACTGCTTACCATCTTTGGCAGTTATCCGGAATTTCCGGATAACTGAAATCTCATTCAATTCTCGAGTCTTAAAGATATTCATGAGGTGTTCATTTACGGTTCGAGTATCGACTCCGAACAGCCTGCTAATGTGTGCCTGCTTCGCCCAGATCGTCTCTTTCTCCACATCCGCACGTAACTCCACATTCCCCCGCTTGTCGGTATAGAGGACGATATTATTGACTGGCGGATTGGTAATCAAACCTTTGTTTGTTGTATTCATATGAATATACTATTTACGAACACTTTATAATCGAACCCATACGAAAAAGACCGCTCACCCGCGTGAGCGCACTTTATATTATTCATTCGTCACGGCCGAAATCGGAGAGCTGGCCGCGCGTACAATGAGAACATTGTACTCCGAGCGTAATTCTTCGCAACAAAAAACCTGCTTTATTTCGGCCCGGCTTCCTCATCTTCCGTATCAGCCACAGCATCGGCTTTGGTGTGATGGACCCGACCATCTATATGATTGGCTGGGGCGTAGACAGTGTAGAGCTTCAATGATTCCGAGCCAGTATTAATAATGTTGTGCTCCGAGCCAGCCGGAACGAGAACCGCTATGCCATTCCCGACGGGATATTCGCGGCCATCGATGACCGCCTTACCCTCCCCCGCCTCGAAGCGGAAGAATTGATCCACGTGATGCACTTCGGCGCCGATGTCTTCGCCGGGAAGGAGCGACATGAGGACTAGTTGGCTATGAGGTGCCGTATAGAGCACTCTCCTGAAATCCGCGTTCTCGATGGTCAGTTTCTCGATATTATCGCAATATGGTTGTTTGTTCATGATGTGGTTCATTATAGCAAATCATGGCAAAAGATTCTTCGCAACAAAAAACCCGCTCGGGGGAGCAGGCCGCGGAAACAGACGTCATTTATTCTTCATTGGATACTTCCTGTACATCCTGGCGATGTTCTGACGCAAAGTATCCAGACCCATGCTTTTGCGCCGGCGATTTACATTCGCAGGATCGCCAATCGGCCGTGGAATATGTCTGCCGTCAACCTGATCGAACTGCGTTCCGTAAACTTGGGAAAGACCGAAGCCCAGTCTGACTCGATCTTCCAGGTGGGCGACGTCGCGAAGTTCGACTTCTGGTGGACTTTCAGCCCTCATGTACAGCAGGCACGAATGCTGGAAGTGCCTATCCAGATCAGCGTGTTGTGCCAAGAGCCAAGCTCCGTGCGAAGCCCTCTTACCAACCTTTGAGCGCGTAGGCCAGCCAATCTGTCGGACGATTCCAGATAAGCGTTTAGTGTTACGGACGTCGATCCTTTTATCCCAGGTCTTACCGTCCCGGCGATTTTTTGCCCTTGCTTTCTGATCTAGCTCGACCATGGCTGTGATTTCCTGTGAGATTGTTTGGAACATTATTCTTTTCATTCTTAACTCACAGTACATGTTTTTGACATTATTGTCAACCGGTATTGCTTGCCAACGCGCCAGAAATGAGTAGTATGCCAATTAGAACATATGCTTACTATCATCAATTCGGACCCTTTACGGCGCTCGTTCAAAATGATCATCGGCCTCTGTGAGGGATACCCTCCGGGTCACAGGATCCAGCACGATATGGAAGAGGTCCAGTCTATCGTTGGTGCTTGGCTTGTCAGACACCAGAAGCTCGGGAACGGATACTTGCCCGGCCAGCTCGATTATCGGACCCAGCAATACGCTCGAGATGGCATAGCTATCACCGAGCCTTCAGCGATCTACGAAGGAGAGGTCAGCCCGATATATAATGGCCATGCCACTGACCCTGAGAATGTCGGGACGCTCACCGAACTTGCCGACCTGCTCTCCAATTCGCTGAAGCAACAACGCATCTATCTCTGCTACCGCGATCAGCTATTCATTCTGGAAAACGAAAGTCTGAAGAGAGCGGCGAAGCGGCGGCAGATGGCTGCGAAACGGCGACAGAGATCTGCTTCGTCTGCAAAATGACCTTCTCACCCCCGACTCCATTTCCCTTATCAGGCGCCTCGCGGCGCTTTTTTTATGCATTGCAATTTACAAATCTTGTACTTTACTTTACGGCAGCAGATTCCTGCTCAACCTGACCGTCATCTTGGCTTTCAGTGGACCGCCGCGGGATTCGGATTCCATGAAGGCGATAGCTTCCTTGACGTCCTCGAGCCTCTCTGCCGAGAGAGCGATCTTGCGCCGATCGAGGTTAAATCCTTTGATCAGACACTCTCGCAATATGCGAGTGGCCCAGATGCGGAACTTGGTAGCTTTCTTGGAATTCACTCTATAACCGACGGCGATTATGGCATCGAGGTTATAGAAATTCGTATCACGGCTCACTTTGTGGCCACCTTCATCTTGAACTATTCGGAATTTCCGAANNTTGATCAGACACTCTCGCAATATACGCGTGGCCCATTGTCTGAATTGTATGGCTCTGGTTGAATTTGTTCGATAACCAACAGCTAAAACCACATCGAGATTATAGAAATTAGTGAGGTATTGCCTGCCATCTTCGAGAACATGTGCAAATTTTGCACATGTTGTTTTTCTATCCAGTTCCTTGTCTTTTAAGACATTGTTTACGTGCTTTGTGACAACGCTCCTATCTACATCGAACAGCCTTGCGATTTGATCCTGTGTTGCCCAGATCGTATCCTTCTCCACATCTGCCCGCAGTTCCACATTCCCCCGCTTATCTGTGTAGAGAACAATCTTATTATCGGACCGGTTGATAACCTGACTCTTCTTGTCTGTTTTCATA
>PMZP01000058.1 GCA_003170325.1 Candidatus Tayloriibacteriota bacterium | reverse complement strand
ATTCAAAGCTGGCCGCGTAAGTAGCAATCGCAAGAACGATTCTGATTACACGACCCACGATTGGATTATTCGGGATAAAAATGATTGTATTCGAATACTCGAAGACATTCGGCCTTTCACAAGGCTTAAAAAGAGACAAACTGCCATTGCGATCAAAATTTTGCAATCGACGGTTATAACAAGGAAAGATCTTATCAAAAATGCTCTCTTAGCAGATACATTGGCGCGGTTTAACGTTCGGTCCAAGAACCGACGCAAGAACTTTGTGTCAATGATCCAAGCACNNCGACGGCGGAGTTCGGCACCTCGATGTCGGCTCATCTTATCCTGGGGGTGGAGAAGCTCCCAAGGGTATGGCTGTTCGCCATTTAAAAAGATACGCGAGCTGGGTTCAGACCGTTGAGAAACTAAAATGTGGGGCGGCGAGCGCAAAAAGCGCAAGCGCGTCATGTGGTTGGTTTTTTAACCGTCTGAATCCCGAGGTTATATATATTAAGCAACACGATATGATGTTGATCTGAATCACGGCGGTCGCATGCAGAAACGCGTGCGATTGAAGTTGACTAAATTCGGTGGAGTCCATTTTTAACGAATGGATAATACCTAGGGAACCTCCCGAACACTTTGCAAAAAGCGTTTCCGGCGGACCCGTAGAGACTAAACGTCAACTGTCTTCATTTGCAGCAATGCGAAAAAGACAAAGCTATAGTCCAATGCACACAGTAATGTGTGAAGAACATGCGTGAGACAGGTTGGTCTCCTATCTACTGCAGGCGTTGATACTTGAGGGGAATTGACTCTAGTAGAATTTGCTACTTCATGGAGTGATCCATGATGACAATGTGGCTAATAACGGTGGAGGCTTTGATTTGCTACAAAATGTCGGTCCGATATTTGTAGAATGAAACAGATTGAAGTTAATACCGTGGGAAGTCGTCAAATATAATTTGATTGACCCCGTAACGACTTGTCCTTCTTTGAAGGGCAGACTTGCATAATGAGGAATCGTTTCTTTGAAAACGACAGCTTATGCCTGTAATACGCCAACATCCGCTCCGCCAGGAATTTATTCAAGGCGAAGGATGAAGATATAGTCTACACTCCTAGCGATAGGGGATGAATTTTTTCAACAAAATATGCAATGCATATTTTTTGAAAAAATTCATGTGACGAGAGGACCGAGTTGAACAGACCTCTGGTCTACCTGCTGTCGTGCCAACGGCACCGCAGGGCAGCTATGTCTGGATCGGATAAGCGCTGAAAGCATATAAGCGCGAAGCCGGCCCCAAGATTAGGTATCGTTGAGACTCGTGAGAGATGATCACGTTGATAGGCTTTAGGTGTACGCACCGTAAGGTGTTGAGCCGTGAAGTACTAATCCGTCGATCCTATTAGGAACTCTGAACGTCGCTTGTGATTTTACGACATTGCTAGGCTTGATTTTAACGGTATGAAAAGGAGGTGAATCACTTGATGGAGAGCGAACTTGCGGAGGCCGAAGAGGCCGAGCAGTAGACGCGACGACAGCAGTCGTCGACGTCGGTCGATCGGAATCAAGTGATTCACCTCCTGCGCAAGGCATTGAATCCTGCGTTCTGGTGATTTGGCGCTATGGCACCACCCGTTCCCATTCCGAACACGGCAGTGAAACGTAGTTGCGGCGATGATAGTCCCAAGGGGCGAAAGTAGCTTGTCGCCAGAACAGAGGATTCAAGAAATTGAAGATTGGTGATATATAGCTTATACTTGTCACATGTCTTCTTGGTCAAAACGCCGAAAAATATCATATGTTTCTATCGTGGTCGTGGTCGTCATCGTGCCCGTCAGCTTATTGGCTTTTCATACTTTCTATAAGGCTCCAACCTGTTTCGACGGACTGAAGAACGGAAGTGAACAAGGCGTGGATTGCGGCGGGTCCTGCCAAAAGCTCTGCGCCAGCGCTTTTTTGCCGCCCAAACTGGACTGGGCGCGTTATGAGGAGATCGCTCCTGGCATCTACAATCTGGCCGCCTATATCGAGAATCCGAACACCGATGTCGGTGCCGGCAACGTGCCATTCCATATGGTCCTTTATGATAGCGTCGGCGTGCCTGTTGTCGATACTGCAGGAACCATGGTTCTGCCGCCGCATCGAAATACTCTGGCATTTCTCCCGGCCGTCAAAATCGGACAAAGCCGGCCGGCGACAGTGCCGCTGTTCGAATTCACTGCCGGTCCGGAATGGATCAGGGAGGCTGATCCTCTGGCGAACCTGGTCGTTGGCGATCAAAATTACTCGGAAGGCGTCGGCGGATCGTCTCTTCAAGTCAGTCTGAAAAATAACGGAGTCCAACCGATCCCGCCTCTTCACGTCTATGTCGTTCTCTATGACAAGGACAAGAATGTTCTTGGTTTTTCCAAGACGGTGCTCGATGGCATTCCCGGCAATGGCTCGGTTGTGGCACCTTTCACTTGGCCGTCAAGTTTCAACGGCCAAGTCATTTCCCAAGAAATCCTGCCTGTGGCAGAATGATGGCTTCGAGCTTAAAGAAAATTGAACAGCACAACGTCCTACAACTTAGCTGATAAAGAAGGAAATCGCGGTATCGACTGGTGGATCTTCCTGGCAATCCTGCCTATTCTGGCGGCCGGCCTTATAACCATGCACGCTTTCTCGGGGGATACGACATTTGCCGACCACCAAATGATCTGGATAGGTATTTCCTTCCTAGTCTTTTTCGGCGTTTCCGCCGTCGATGTCCGTTTTTTGCGCTCTACCTGGGTATCCGTCACCCTCTTTGCCGTTTCCGTGATTCTTCTTGGGGTGCTCTTCGTCTTAGGTAGGGTCTCCCATGGCGCGCAGAGCTGGTATTCATTCGGAGCCTTTTCTTTTCAGCCGTCCGATTTCGCCAAGATCGCCCTGATCATCATCTTGGCCAAATATTTCTCCCGCCGCCACATCGAGATAGCGAATTTTAGGCATATCTTGGTCTCAGGTTTCTACACTTTCGTCCTTTTCATCCTGGTCCTGCTTCACCCGGATCTCGGTTCGGCCATGATCATCTTCCTCATCTGGCTCGGCATGGTCCTGGTCTCCGGCATATCAAAGAAGCATCTGCTCATCATGGCCACTTTGGCGGCCCTCTGTTTCGCTCTGCTCTGGGGCTTCGGATTCAAGGAATATCAGAAAGACCGCATCAGGAATTTCATATATCCCTTATCCGATATCCATGGCGCCGGTTATAACGCCTACCAATCAGCCATCGCTGTCGGCTCCGGCGGTTTTTTCGGCAAGGGCGTTGGATATGGCACGCAGTCCCGGCTCAAGTTCCTGCCCGAATACCAGACTGATTTCATCTTTGCCGCCTTTGCCGAGGAATGGGGATTTGCCGGCGTCGTCATCCTTTTCGCTTTATACGGGATTCTCATCTGGCGTATCATCGTAAACGCGCTCCATGGTTCGAGCAATTTCGAGATACTCTTCGGTGCCGGCGTGGCTGTCTTCTTCATCGTGCATATCGCCGTCAATGTCGGAATGAACATGCATCTCTTGCCGGTGACCGGCACGCCATTGCCCTTCATGAGCTATGGCGGTACGCATATCATGAGCGAATTCCTGGCGTTGGCCATTCTCATGGCTATGCGGCGATATTCCCGATCGGCTCACAAAGATGCCACCAAGAACGAGTTCATCGGGCCTCAGTAATCAGACTCATCGACCATATCTTCGAGCAAGTCGAGGACTGTCTGAGCGACTAGAAATTGCTTTGTAAAAGACGAGCACAATTGGAATCACGAGAAGACGAAGTCTTCCGAGATTCCCGAGTCTTTTACTTAGCGATTTCAGGAGCGACGATCCAGTAGGATCGCCTACTGGGGTTCCGCAGACTTGCGAGAGGATATGATCGATGAGTCTAAGGCTTCATGTTGCCATACAACCCCTCAACCAACCACAACATCCTCTCCAAAGAGAACTTCGTCGAGACTTTTTCTTTGAGGACGGCGCCGTACTTCTTCCGCTCTTCCGGATGTTCGATCATGAATGAAAGGGCATGGCCGAGCTCGCGGGAATTCTTCGGTTGGACCAGGATGCCGGATTTCATGTCGTCGATGATCTCCGGAACGCCGCCGACGGAGGTTGCAACCACGGGTAGGGATGCCGAACCAGCTTCGAGGATGGTGTAAGGCAGACCTTCCTTGACCGAAGGTAAGACGAATATATTGAAAGCTTTGAGATATTCCGAAGCGTTATCCATGTATCCGGCCAGAAAGAACTGTGGTTCCAGATTGTATTGCTTGATAAGCAGGTGAAGCATGGCCGCCGATTGGCCATCGCCGACGACTAGGCAGATTGACTGAGGATGTTGTTCAGCTACCGTTCGCATTGCCTCCAATAGGTAGGTGAGGCCTTTATTCGGGTGCAGTTCGGCGATGGTGCCCACGACTGTGCGTTTTCCGAATTCGGCGATGTCCATGCCGATATGTTTGGCCAATAGTTGTTTTGCGCCTTCGACCGACATGAAGGTCGGCTGGCTGATTCCCAGAGTTATAAGTTTGAGCTTGTTCTTCACGAAAGGGAAGCGAGCGGCTTGGACGTATTCTCGTTCGGATATGAGGACGGTCGTATGCGAAAGGATCATGGTCAGCCAGGAGAAGAATATGATGGATAGCCGCTCATACCAAGGCCGAGGCTCATTGAATGTCCAACCATGGACAGTGGTGATGATCTGTTTCACTCCGAGAAGACGGCCGGCCAATGAGCCCAAACCGGCGGCTTTAGGGCTATGTAGGTGGATTATGTCTGGCCGTTTGCTTTTTATGATCGTGAATATTTCTTTGAAGGAGGCGAGGTCCTTGCTAAGCGAGATATCTCGTCCCAGTCCGTTGATCGGGAATGTATATATGCTCGCGGCCCCAAGCTTCTCTTGGAAAAGACCGTTCCCGCCCAAAGCTACCCAGACATCATGGCCCTTTTCCTTCATAGCCGTAGCCAGATCGTAGACGTGGCGCTGGGCCCCGCCCCAATTGGACTTGGTGATGACATATAGGATTTTCATCACCTTTAAATTAGCACGGAGGTCGGACCTCCGCTAGGCCCTCGCCTGACTCTCCTTGACCCTTGAAAGAACCCGAAAACAATGGTAATGTGCTGTCCATGCCTACATTTGCCAATTCGCGTAGCACTCTCATCCTGGTCATCGGCGATGTTGTGACCTACGTTTTTTCGCTGGTACTCACCTTGGTGGTCCGTTACGGTGCTATCCCGCATCGGAGCCTTTTAGTCCAACATATTCCAGCCTTTTCCATCCTGATAGCGGTGTTCATTATCGTGAATCTCTCCGCCGGCCTTTACGACAAGCGTCTGGCTCTGCTTCGAAACGGCAATCGCAATCTTTTTTTGACAGTGCAGATAGTGAACATTGCCATCGGAGTCATCTTCTTCTATTTTGCGCCGGTCTCTATCGCTCCCAAAGCCAACCTGATCATCTACTTCATCATTTCTACCGCTATGCTCTATGTCTGGCGGGTGGCTATGTTCCCGGTGCTTTCCCTGGCACGCAAACAGCCGGCGGTCTTGGTCGGCAGCGGGGACGAGATCAACGACCTTTTCGAAGAGGTCAATGGGTCTGTCCACTACGGCCTCATATTTGCCGGCAAAGTGCAACCGAAGACTTCTGTTGACGAGGCCGTCCAACAGGTGGCAGAAATGGTCAAAGATCGGGGGGTCCAGATCATCGTCGCGGACCTTGCCGATCCGACCGTTGAAAAGGCTATCCCATTCTTGTACACGCTCATATTCAGTGGCGTGCAGATCATAGACGCCGGACGGCTCTATGAATCTATCTTCGACCGAGTGCCGCTTTCCATGGTCGGCGAGCGCTGGCTCATCGAGAATTCGAACACCGTCTTGGGAAGCCGCGTGATTTACGACACCTTGAAGAGGACTATCGACGTGGTCATCGGCATTCTTGTCGGGGTGATTTCACTTGTCGTATATCCCTTTGTATATTTGGCTATCAAGATCGATGATAAAGGCCCCCTGTTCACATATCAAGTGCGAGTCGGCAAGGATGGCGCGGCAGTTAAGATCCTTAAGTTTCGCAGCATGTCGGGGGAAGATCATGGAAAGTATGATGCCAAAGGTTCGACTAAGCATGTCGTTACTCGGGTGGGCAGATTTGTGAGGACGACACGTATCGATGAATTGCCGCAGATATGGAACGTCATCAAAGGCGATCTGTCATTGATCGGACCGCGACCGGAATTTCCATCACTGACGGCGATCTATGAGAAAGAGATCCCTTATTACAACGCTCGCCACCTAGTAAAGCCGGGCCTTTCCGGCTGGGCGCAGATCTACCACCAAGCCCACCCTCATCATACTGTCGACACCGCCGAGACATCCAACAAACTCTCCTATGACCTCTATTACATCAAAAACCGCTCCTTTGGTCTCGATCTGAAGATCGTTTTGCGTACGATTCAGATCCTCCTCAAGAGGGTCGGGAAATGAAAATAATTCTGTGATGTGGTATTATTCAACTATGACTATCACAGATGAAATGAGAGATAAAGTAGCGGAATTAGCTAGGAAGCACGGTCTTTTTTTGGTCGTCTTGTTCGGTTCGCAAGCCACCGGATACACGCACAAGCACAGTGATATTGATATCGGCTATGTCTCGAACAGGGATATTGATTACAAAGAAAACTATAATGTCAGTCTGGAATTAGCGCGTGTTTTTAATCACAAAGATGTTGAATTTACGAACATATACAAGGTTTCTCCGTCAATGAAGAAACAAATTTCCCAGACGGGTATTCCTTTGTATGAAAAAGATTCCGCTGTTTTTGATTATTTCAAGATACACGCCCTTCGTGAATATTTGGATACCAAACCACTTAGGATATACCGTGATTCTCTAGTCAATGATTTTATAAAAACCCATGCCTGACCCCGATGTCATAAAAAGCAAACTCGGCGCTATGCGAGATTATCTCTCCGAGCTTTTGCCGTATATCGAAAAAGCGCGGCAAGGAGTAATTACTTTAGAAAGTCCCGAACTCCGCATCATTGAACGATTGTTTCTGCTTGTAGTGGACGCGGCTATAGATGTTAATACGCACATTATCACGAGGAATAAGTTCGAGTCCCCGGATGATTATCAAGGCACTTTTGGCGTTTTGGCGGAGCACAAAGTCATTTCCTTTGATTTGGCGGAAAAGATCCGGGAATCAGTCGGGCTGCGCAATATGATGACTCACGGTTATGAGAAAGTTCAACGAAAGAAGATGTTTGATGATATCGTAAATGACATCGACCAATATTCTTTGTATATGAAAGCCATTGCGGAATACATGGAAAGAATAGAAACGAAAGAATAACCGGGTATCTTATGGAAAATTTTGAACAGCCTGAAGAAAAAACATCCGGAGATTCTATCGTTGTTCCGGTAAGATCCTATGAAGCCTTGAACCCTGACAGCGAAAGAGAGATCTTGTCAGGTTTTACACCGGAACAGCGAAGAGAAATATCAAGCAAACAAAAGATCCTTTCGTCGTTGGCGTATTTCATCGGCAAAGACTTTAATATTCCGGTTGAGCTGAACGAACCGGGAAAAGGCTGGCATTGGGATTTCAAAAATAATGTGATCCGGATAGATCCCAAAGATCTGCTTGAAAAATCAATGGAATACCTCCGCTTCGTTATTTCCCACGAAGGCGGCCACAGAAGGATTTCAAGGACAGATTTTATTCCACTCCAAGAATGGCGGCAGCCCGGATTTTCTTTCATGATGAACTCCGTCGAGGACCCGAGAGACAACAACTTCGTGGCGGAAAGCTACCCCAAATTTAGGGATCAGTTAGATCTGGCTTACAGCGAGGATCTGTATCATGAATCAAAATCCAAGGAAAAGGCGGAAGGTGAACTTGGGTTCCAGCCGCGCTTCATGCAAGCCGGATTCGAGTATATAAAGCAGTGGTTTAAGGAGATGCTCGGACAGAACGTAGAGATTTCAGCGGATTTACCCGAGGACGTCAAAGCCGTAGTCAAGGCCACGATCGAATCCGCCAGAGATTCCTGGTGGAGGTACCCATCGAGGCAAGAAGCTGATAACGGCGGCGAGCTTGAAGGAAAGAAAGTGGATGGAGAAGCCATGATCAAAGAGTATGCTAGGACTTCATATGAGATCAATCGCGACTGGATTTGGCCGGAATTCAAGAAACTGGTTGAGGAGGACATGAAAGACCAGAAGATCCAGGAACTTTTGCAAGATATGCAGAAAGGCCAAGAAAAACGAGAAGAATCTGGTACAGGAAAAGGAGGTGTGCCAAATTCTACCGGAGAGCAGAAGCCTGGAGAGATGGAGTTGCCTCAAGATTTGAAAGACAAGCTTACGCCGGAAGAACAGAAAGCCTTGGAAGAAGCTTTGAATGAGGCTATCAAGCCGATAGATCTTGACGCCTTGCCGGAAGGGCTCAAACAAAAGCTGAAAGAATACATTGATTCTTTACCGGAAGAAAAGCGAAAAGATATGGAAGGAAAAGCGGAAGCAGCTCTTAGGGACTTTGGAAAGGCATTAGACGATGAATTAGGAGAAAAATTGTCCGAGGACCCGGAAGATACATCCGGAAGAGATGGTGAATCGGAGGAAAAAGCCGGAGAAGCTCATGAAGCGAGACCGGGGGCCGAAAAAAGCTGGCAGGAACGAGAGCGAGAGACGGACGAGGCGATTCGAGAGAGGCGCAAAATGATCGAGGCGATGTTTGAAACAAAGGAAAAAGATCTGTATCAAAAGACATTGGAAAAGGTCTCTGACTCCATAGACAACCTGACGGCTGATCTACGCGATATATTCATAACGAGAAAAACGGAAAAACATGAAGCCGGCTACCGCTCGGGCCGCAGATGGAATATCCGCCAAAGAATCAGGGAAAAAGTCGCCGGTATCCCTCTTTTCAAGACCGAAGCGCGGGAGCAAAGGGCGAGCGAAAGCGAGGAGATGGACTATGCTATCACTTTGCTAGTTGACTTGAGCGGCTCAATGCAGGCTAACCACAAGATAGAAGAAGCCTTCAAGTCGGCGGTTATTCTGGCAGAAACGTTGAACAATCTGGGCATCAAATTTGAGATTGCCGGCTTCCAAGATGTATTGCTCGAATTCAAGGCTTTCGAAGACGTGTTCGACGAGCCGATGAGAAGTAAACTCAATCAGATGGTCTTAGAGGCGACCGACAGCAATCCCGATGGCCACAACAATTCCGGTGACAATGATGACGGAGCTTGTCTTTTAGAAGCCTCAAAGCATTTAGCCGATCAAATTACTAAGAATAAGTTTCTGATCGTGTTATCCGATGGTGAACCGGCGATGGATTCAGGCAAGAAAAGCAGGAGCCAACTCGATGGAGAATTGAAAGAAACGGTTGCAGAGATAACTTCCAATACGAATCAAAAGCTCATCGGGATCGGTCTTATGTCGAGGGCGGTGGCGAAATATTACGAGAATAACATCGCCGGCGTTTCCGCCAAAGAGATGGCCGAAACGTTGGGCGGTCTCTTGCGAGAGATCATTGAAAGATTCTGAAAACTGTTATAGTATTGAATTATTGAATACGTCTTATGGAACCACGGCTCAAAGAAAAAATTGAAAAAATAATTGACGTGACTTTCGCTGTCGGAAAAGTCGGGCTTCTTATTGTGGAAGATGAAAAAAAGCTTGTTGAGACGCGTGTGGATGTAAGGAAAATCTTGGCGGAGTCTAAATTCAAGGAATGTTCTGATTATCTTGAAATCATGGATGCCTTATCTACTGGTAGTGATAAGATCTTTTACTCGGAAAAAGGAGATCGTCTAGATGGTTTGGTTTTAGAGATCATCGCTGAATTCGAGGTAGGCATGGTCAGCTTGGCGGATAGGAAAAATAACATCGGGCTGAAAACCGTCAAATGGAATCCAGCCAAGACGTCCCCTGTTATCATGATGTCGAGAAAACAGACTGAAAACAGTTATCCGCGACTTTTTGAATATGTAAACATCACGCAATCAATATGAAAAGTCTGGAACAGCTCAACGCGATAATCCCGCCGGGAAATGAGGATAAGCCAGAACTTGTGAAGGCGCAATCCGAAACGCAAAAAGAGAATCCTCGTAAGGCTGAAGAACCTTACATAGTCATTGGCGAGAAATCTGTTTCATACTTGGGCGTAGAAGTGCCAAAAGGCGAAGGGGGACGATTGACTCCGTCTGAAGCCGAATTCAAAGAAGAGTATTTTTATATCGAAGGCCATTATCAGGCCATGCGAGAAGTCGCGACCGCGTTGCTTCTGAATAAGCCGATCCTTTTGGAAGGCGGCACAGGTGTCTATAACAAGACGACGACGATAGCTCGTATGTGCCGCGATCTCAACATGAATTATTGCAAGGTGAATTTTGACCGGGAAACCGCCAGGGAAGACGTGATCGGCGGGCAAACTTTGAAGGTTGATGAGAATGGTAAAGAAAAGCTGGAATGGTATGACGGCGATCTCATGTACGCCATCAGGCACGGGGGTGTGGCCTTTCTAGACGAATACAACCGCCAGAGCAAGATCGCGGGGATCATCAATCCCATCATGGATGCGATTCTGAACGGTCGAAAAGAGATCACCAATCCCTACAACGAAAATGAGCGCGTAAAAGTGCATCCGAATTTTCGTCTAGTCGCCGCCCAAAATCCGCCAGGATTTGAAGAGGGGCATGAATACACCGACCGGAGCCAATTGCCGGCGGAGACTTTCGGTAGGTGGCTCTATCGAAAATTGCCGATCGCCTATTCCGAGGCGGAAGAGAACAAGTTGTTGGCTGGCGTGATAGGTGAAAAAGTGGATATCGATCTGCCCAAGTCTGAATTTCGCCAGACGGGTGAAGGTCTTTCGGTCAGAGAGTTGGCGGATATCCCCGGTATGGTCCACTGGCGCAAAGAGATCATAAATATCGTGAGAGTGATCGAAGCCAAATCAACCGGTGCCAAACGAGAAATGGCCAAAGGCCAACGTCAAAGCCTCTATTTCAACCCGCGGCTGATCATGAGCACTATCCCGCAATACATCGCTCATTTTTACCGTGGCGACATCAATGAGACGGTAAAAAATGCTTTTGAGACTTGCGTCATCGGCATGTATGGTGGAGAGGAGGATAAGCAAAAAATCCGCTTGCTACTCGACCAGGCTTCATGGAAGCCGTCTACCGGCGAATCCAAGCGTAAAGGCTTGGAAAAGAAGCCTAAGAAGCCAGTAAAGGCTGGTGTTGAAGAAAAGCCGAAAGAAGATGCGGAAGAGGGCGAAGAAGAATCCCGTGATACTGATGGGGAAAAATCCGAGGCTGAAAAAGCGCTTGAAAAAGCCGAGGAGGAGATCGGAGAGATGAAGAAAGCGGCCAGAAAAAAGAAGAGGGAAATGTCCGGCGAGTCCGGTGAAATCTTCGAACCTAAGATCGAAGTCGAATACAGATCCAAAGACAAGGATGGCAAAGAAAAGACGGAAAAAATCAAGATAAATCTTGAGGAGAAACTGGAGTACTCGTCGGCTTTTTACAAGGAACATGGCATCGATTTACCGGCAGATTTTACCGAGACATTTTTGGATATTTGGGAAAGGAATTACGATGCTATAAGAGAAACCATGAAGGAAAAAGGTTTCGATGAGGTATTGTTGATTCCTGAAGGCTTGTCGTTGCCGGATCTCCATTCCAAAATGTCTGAAGGTTATAACCCGACTTATCAGGGAGACTATTTCAAGGAAGGTGGATCATTCGAGGGCGTGGAAGAAAAGAAAAAAGGGCCGAGAATAGTCTTTATCCACAAGAATAACGCGCAAAATGTCTATGACAGGCCCGAACTTGACGCCGAAAGGGGTAAGACGGCCGAAGAGCTCATGAAGAGAGGCGAAGACTTGACGTTGACAGGTTGGCTGATTTTTCAGAGACAGTACTTCGAGACCACGAAGAAGCACATTGATGAAAACGGATGGACATGGCTTCCCGGCTCAACGGTCAAGAAAAAAGGCGGCGGGTTTCGCGTCGTCAGCGCCCGCTGGCGTCCGGTTGGTGGGCAGCTCGATGTGGGTGCCAGTGATCCCGGCGATTCCTATCCCTATCTGGGTTGCCGCCTCTCCCGCTCGTTCTCTTGATACAAAAAGGTAGCTTGTAGCTTGATTATTTTAACTTCTTCCTTCTTTTCTTTTTAACTTCGGTTCGTATAACCACTGGAAACAGAATGGTTTACCGAAGCACTGAAGCAAGATGAAAGACCGCGGGAAATATTTCCGCGGCATAGTTTTGTGAGGTGAAAAGCAAGAGAACAGCAGTTTTGCGTTGGGGATAGAAGCCCTGATAAATAGAGTCTGGATTCCACGCTTGATCAGGAAAACGCAGAGCTACAAGAGAGGCGGCGGATTTCGCGTCGTTAACGCCAACTGGAATCCGGATGATGGGCAGATCAATGTGAATGCCAATGATCCCGACAATTCCAATCCCAATCTGGGTTGCCGCCTCTCCCGCCGTTCCGCTTCGTCACTCCGGACGAATCTAGCGTAAGTTCCTGGCGTATTTGATCCAGCCCTGGGTCATCTTCCCGGCTTCTTGCAGGTCCTTTTCAACTTCCAAGAATAGTCTCGGCTCGACCATCTTGCAATTCATGGCTATGCGATACAACAGCTTGAGGACTTCTATCTTGGCATTGGCTCTCATCAGGCACTTTTCTTTGTCGTATTTGTTGGCCGTGCAGGCCATCACTATGATCTCGAACAACGAAAGGATATTGTTTTCGATCGTTTCGCCGAGAGTATACCTCTCGAACTTCGGCATGGAGAAGATCAGCTTATGGGCTGATTCATATATGACGAATAGTTTTGACAGCAACGGCACGTCCAACTTCTCGAAATCTTCTTTAATGTCATGAATATTATTGTTCATAATAGTTATGAAGAGTTATTCAGTCTTGATAATTTGCTATATTATTGGGAGGAGTTTCGGCGGGGAAAGTCCAGAAAAAAAGACGTCATGGAGTTTGAAAGGCATTTGGAAGATAATCTTTTTCAATTGAGCGAGGAACTACGCGGATTCAAATACTCGCACGGCCCATATGACCATTTCGTGCTTTACGATAGCAAGAAGAGGGAAATCCACAAAGCTATGATAAAAGACCGGATCGTGCACAAGATCATCTACGATCTGCTGGTCATGATTTACGAGCAGGCCTTCATAAAAGACAGCTATTCATCGAGAGTGAATAAAGGCACCCATAAGGCCATAAATACCCTTAGATATTTCCTGAATCTTTCAGCCGGTACCGGCTATGGCATCACATATATTCTGAAATGCGACGTTAAGAAATATTTTGACAATGTAAATCACGAGATTCTTCTTGGACTGATCAGAGAGAAAGTGCGTGATGAAAATATTTTGGCTGTCATAGGGAACATCATATTCAGTTTTACTTTGGCGAGTAGCCAGGGCAGGTCGATACCACTAGGGAATGTTACTAGCCAGATCTTCGCCAATATTTATCTGAATAAGCTCGACGATTTCGTGAAGTCTCAATTGAAGGCGCGATTTTATGTCAGATACAATGATGATTTTGTCATCGTTAACGGAAGCCGCGAAAAGCTGAAATCTTGGAGGGACGAAATCAGGCGTTTTGTCAGAGAGAAGCTTTCGCTGGATATCCCGAAAGACAAGACGACGATAAGAAAGTTCTCTTGGGGAGTCGAATTTCTGGGTCATGTGATTTTGCCGAACGGCGTTCTATTACGGAATAAGACCAAAGGCAAGATCATGTCTAGGGCAAACAGCACCAATCTGCGATCGTATTTGGGTATGCTCAAACATTGCAGTTCGTACAACTTGAGAAATAAGTTGCTTGCGAAGCTTGATGACTCAGATGATTTTCAACTTAAGCCGCTCTGATTTAGCGGGAGACTGCGGGTTGTTTTGGAATTGATATGCTATTATTATGTAACAAAATCATGGAATCCTTCGAAGCCCTAAAACCGGTCAAGTCAGCTCCAAAGCCGGAAAAGCCCAGTCCACTAAGCCCTGAAGCCAAAGCTGAAACCCTTGGCGACATCGCCTTACTGGAGAAAGCCATCGAAGAGGCTGAAAAAGCCAAGGAAAAACTTAAAAAATCTATCCAAGGCAAGGATGAAGATTCGCAAAAAGAGCTGGTAGTCAAACTCAAAGAAGCCCTGGCCAAAGGCCGTAGGCTCAAAAGGAAAGTCGAAGGTATTAAGGAATCTCTGGTGATCTCCACCGAATTCAAGTACAGAGACGAAAAAGGCAAGGAAAAGAGGGAGAAAATCGAGATTGATATCGATGAGCAAGTTGAAAAATTCAGCGGACTCTACGAAAAGTACGGCGTAGAGATTCCGGCTGATTTTTCCGGGACGATAAAAGATATTTGGAACAGAAATTCCTCTGAAATCGAGGAAGCGATAAAAGAAAAAGGATTTAATACAGTTATTCTGGTGCCAGAGAATTTACCGAAATCGTTGGTGTTGAACAATCTGCTGACAGAAGGATACGCAGGTACTTATGAGAGTGACAATTTCAAAGAAGGAGGGTCATTCGAAGGTGTGACGGACAAAATCGCCGGTTGCCGGATCATTCTTGTTCATGATTCAGTTCATATCAAAGACCATCCAGTCTTGAAAGGAACGCTCGGCGGTAAAGCCAATAAGTTCATGGAAGATAGAGAAAAGCTGACCTTGTCTGATTATCTGATTCTTCAGCGGAAAATTTTTGACGAAACTGGCAATCACATAGATACCAAACATGAGGATGGTTACTATTATTGGACTTGGCTACCAGGTTCGACTGTCTCCAAAGAAGCCGGCGGCGGATTTCGCGTCGTTAACGCCCACTGGAGTCCGGATGATGGGCAGATCGGTGTGAATGCCAATGATCCCGACAATTCCTATCCCAATCTGGGTTGCCGCCTCTCCCGCTTGTTCTCTTGATACAAAAAGGTAGCTTGTAGCTTGATTATTTTAACTTCTTCCTTCTTTTCTTTTTAACTTTGCGATAATGTTTCAGAAATTCGACAACAAAATTCATCAAGTTGCATAAAATCCCAAAATATCTATAATAGACGGCAATGCTAAAACACCGCGCTCGCGCCGTCATGGTCCTCATCGTCGCCGCCGCTATCGGCTATTTTGTTTATACTACCAATGGTGTCGGTAGCTCGCACCCATTCCGGCTAGGGCTGGACCTGTCCGGGGGCACTCATCTGGTATATCAAGCCGATATTTCCAAGTTGGCACCGGCTGATGTCGGCGATTCCATGACTGCTTTGCGGAACGATGTCGAAAGGAGGGTCAATATCTTCGGGGTCTCCGAACCGCTGGTCCAGACCGAGCAGGGTGCCGCCCTTTCTTCCAAGGAAAGCGCCTATAAGCTCATTGTGGAGCTTCCCGGGGTCACCAACGTGGATGAGGCCGTCAAGTCTATCGGCGCCACGCCATCGCTCGATTTCCGTCTGATCACCGCCAAGGACATGAACGCTTTCCAAGCTTCCAGCACTTCGTTTACCTCTACTACCACCGAGCAAGCGACTTACCTGGCCCTCTTCAAGACGACTGGCCTGAATGGCGGCATGGTCGGCAAAGCCACACTAGAATTCAATACCACCACCAACCAGCCATCCGTTGGTTTGACGTTCAACAGCGACGGCCGGACGCTTTTTGACCAGATCACCAAAGCTCATATCGGCGACTACCTGGGTATCTTCCTCGATGGCACTCCTATCTCCGTTCCGGTCATACGCGACGAGATCGCCGACGGCAAGGCCGAGATCAGCGGATCATTTACAGTCGATCAGGCTAAAGAATTAGTGCGGAATATCAACTTCGGTGCTCTGCCTGTGCCCATCACCCTCATCTCTACCCAGACGATCGGTCCTTCATTAGGACAAGCGGCCGTGAACGGGGGAATCAAAGCCGGTTTCGTGGCTTTCATCATCATCGCCCTGTTCCTCATCCTTTGGTACCGTCTGCCGGGATTCGTGGCCGTGGTAGCTCTCGGTGTTTATACGGTCCTCATGCTGGCTTTGTTCAAATTGATTCCGGTCACTCTGACCGCCGCCGGTATCGCCGGATTCATCATCACTATCGGAATGGCTGTGGACGCCAACATCCTCATCTTCGAACGCATGAAAGAGGAACTGAACCGAGGTCGCGGCATCTGGGATGCCATGCATGAAGGATTCGCCCGTGCTTGGACTTCCATCCGCGATTCCAATATCTCCAGTATCATCACCGGCGTCATACTCTATGAATTCGGTTCGACTTCCATCGTCACCGGTTTTGCCCTAGTATTCATCATCGGCGTGCTGGTTTCCATGTTCAGTGCTATCACTGTTTCGCGGCTGTTCCTCTATGCCATCGCGCCGCAGACGCAGACCAGGCTTAGCGAATTTCTTATCAGAAATGGATTTAAAAGAAGTATTTAAACAACATGTGGGTCATCAATAACAGAAAAATATTCTATACCGCCTCCGGCATCTTGGTGCTCATTTCTTTTTTGTCGCTCATCTTCTGGGGCTTGAAGCCGGGCATTGATTTCGCCGGCGGCACATTGATCGAAGTCCAATACCCGAACGGACATCCCGATCAATCAGCCCTTTCTGTCAAGTTGTCCCAGATCGACCCGGGCGCTTCGATCCGTCCTTCAGGTTCGGATGAATATATAGTGCGCATGAAGCCTGTCGATCAGACCGAGAAATCGTCTGTTTTCGGCGTTTTGAATGCAAGTGAATCGACCTCTACTAATTCACAGGCAGTCATAAAGACCTTTGACTCGATCGGTCCGATCCTTGGTGCCGAAGCTCTGCGCAAGGCCTACGTCTCCATCATTTTGGTCATCATCGGCATTGTGATCTTCATCACCTTCGCCTTCCGCAAAGTCTCTTTGCCGGTCTCTTCCTGGAAGTACGGGCTTACAGCGATCATTGCGCTCATTCACGATGTCATCATTCCTGTCGGCGCCTTCTCCATTCTAGGGCATTTCGCCGGCTATGAAGTGGACACGCTGTTCGTCACGGCGCTCCTGGTAATCCTCGGATTCTCCGTCCATGACACCATCGTCGTCTTCGACCGCGTCCGTGAGAATCTGAAACTTGCTTCCGCCAAGAAGCCTTTCGGCGAAGTCGTAGGAGAGAGCATCAGCCAGACATTCACCCGGTCCATCAATACTTCACTGACGACCCTTATAGCCCTCGTGGTGCTATATATCCTCGGCGGTTCTACCACGGAGCACTTCTCCTTGGCCTTGATCATCGGCATCGCCGCTGGAACATATTCATCCATATTCATCGGGTCGCCACTGCTGGTGACTCTAGAAAGGCTTCAGGCCAAGAAGAAATAGTAAAGAGAACAGGTGAATTTACTTGTGGACGGTATGAACTGAATAGTCATATTATTGTTATGGAAACGACAAATGAGTTTTCTTTCATTCTTAAACCGGCTGAACACGGTGTAGGCGTTTTTGCTGTTCATGATATAAAGAAGGGGACTCATCTTAGGTTATTTGTCGATGAGAAAACAACTGAACACGAGGCACGCGTTTTGAGAAAAACCGATGTTCCTGAAACATTTCAAGGTCATTGTCTTGAAAGGGGCGAAACTATGATCTGTCCACCTGATTTCGGTGCGTTACCGATTGGCTGGTACGTAAATCACTCTACGACGCCAAATACTGCTCCTGGGAAGAACCCAAATAAGCATCGTCGATATCGGTGGTATGCAATCCGTGATATCATCGCCGGTGAAGAGATACTTATTGACTATAACGATTTGGAAGAGCCAGGGAAGTATTTCTATAATTCATAGATCGCACGTTCAGAAAACCAAGCTGTCTAGTAGGGAAGTGATTTTCTGCGGAAATTTTCATTGACAGGAATTGTGTAATTTGTTGTGTAATGAAGAGAAAATATGGCTCTCCTAAGTCGTTGATAATGTCATGCAAATCAATTTGTGTATATAAAAAATTCTGGCTGTTCCGAGTCTCCCATGACCGAGAAGCAGGGCGGCCTAAAGCCGTTAAGACCTCGATGAGACGGTAATAACGATGATTTTCGTGTATTGACGCAACATGAACGCTCGCCCACTTAATAGATTAGCTTGCCACTATATAACCCCTTGACTTTATTCTGGCGCCAAGTAAGATGGTATCTACGCCTGTAAATCAGGCGGGTACTTTGAAAGTCACATAAATTGTTAATTAGAGAATGTAATACCCTCGCATTGTTCTTAGCGGAACGGCGGTGAGGTAAAGTGCAAGTACACAAATATTCAAACAATGAATTCTAAAATGATCCATTTTATTCACTGGATCTCAATGAGCAAGGGAAGAGGTCTTGCGTATAGCTACGCAGGGAAAATAGCGAATTAAAAGTAGATTGCTAGCGCCTTCTATTTTGTTCCGTTCGCTTATAGTTAAGAGTTTGATCCTAGCTCAGGATGAACGCTGGCGGCGTGGATAAGGCATGCAAGTCTAGCGGGCACAGCAATGTGTCAGCGGCAGACGAGGTAGTAATAATCAAGTACGCACCCTGGGGTCGGGCATAGCCATCCGAAAGGATGGGTAATTCCCGATAGTCTCGCAAGAGTAAAGTTTTTTCGCCCTGGGAGCGGCTTGATCGGTATCAGCTAGTTGGTAAGGTAACGGCTTACCAAGGCTATGACGCCTAGGGGACCTGAGAGGGTGACCCCCACCGATGGGACTGAGACACGGCCCATACACCTACGGGTGGCTGCAGTCGAGAATCTTCCGCAATGGACGAAAGTCTGACGGAGCGACGCCGCGTGGAGGATGAAGTTCTTCGGAATGTAAACTCCTTTTGCCGGGGAAAAAGTTATTGATTGTACCCGGAGAATAAGAAGTTGCTAAACTCGTGCCAGCAGCAGCGGTAATACGAGTGCTTCAAGCGTTATCCGGAATCATTG
>PMZP01000008.1:1697-11483 GCA_003170325.1 Candidatus Tayloriibacteriota bacterium | reverse complement strand
CAGACCTGGCTAGTTGCTAACAATTATCTCACCATGCCTTCAGGCGTGGCCATGGGATACTTTGGCTCACTGACCAAGTCCGGCGTCGCTAGATATCAAGTTGCGGCTGGCATCGTCAATCCGGGCACCGGATTCGTCGGTCCTCTTACTCGCGCCAAGCTCAATGCTGGTAGCACGGTAGCCACTGGTGGCACCACATGCCCGACTGGCTACACTTGCACGGCCAATAACGCCCCGGTCATCCAATGTCCGGCAGGTTATACTTGCACGGCCAATCAAGGCACAACTGCTCCGATCACCACTCAGACAGGCATCACTACACCTGGAGTTCAGGGCATAATGTCAGTATCTGCTGGCCCGGTCTCGACCTCGGTCGCTTACGCTGGTCAGACAAAGGTTCCGGTCTTGGTTGCTCGCATCCAAGCTCAGTACTCGGACTTGTCAGTTCAAGCAGTCACGGTTGACCTCGGTTCTAATACCGCGATTTACAACTACGTATACAACACCATCCACTTGATCGATTCTTCAACCGGTCAGGTCTTGGCTTCACAACCTCTCAACAGCTCAACGGTTGTTCAGAGCGGTACTGATTACGTTGTTGGTCTCGCTGGCTTCAACTTCATTGTTCCGAAGGGAGGCTTCAAGGACCTTGTAGTTGCTGGTGACTTGAATTCAACCATTCTTCCGAATTATCTCAATGGTTGCCCGTCGAATTGCGCCACGGAAACTCTTGCCGGTCTCACAGGCAATCAGTCTCTCTGGACGATGGCTATTCAGGGTAATAGCATTCGTAGCGTAGATGGCGCCGGAGTTAACGAGTATGGCCCATCAACAGTCATCTCGCAGGCCGTAGTCATCCAACAGAACCAGAGTTTGAGCGCTACAGCTAACGTTTCGCTAAATACTTCTAGCCCGCTTCCGGGTTCAGTAGGTGTCACGAACGTCAGCTCGGGTTCATTCCTTGGTCTCCCGGTCTTGGTATTCGATGTCAACGCTCAGGGTGATGCTTTGCACTTGCACAATGTGACGGTTAACTTCAGCACGGCCGCTTCAACAGGAGGCGCCACGTTGGGAGCCGCCTACTTGTATAGCGGTTCCACGATTGTCATGTCAGCTGGAACTACTTGCGGTGGTGCTACCAATGGCAATGTCGCAACAGCATGTAACGCGGTTTTCACCAACATTCCTGATGGAACTCCTGGTGCTCAAATCGCGATCAACCAGTCCGTTCCGTTCACCGTCAAGGTTGACGTGACTGGTCCTGCCAACGCCAGCTTTGCCGAGAATGTCACCGCTGTCACTGGTGCTATGACTATCTACAACTCTGTAGACAGCAATGTTCCAGTCAACGGTACAGCTACAGGTAACATCCAGACGGTCCAAGGCGAAGGAGCAGTGTTCTCAATCTCCGGCACCCCGACTATCACCACGACTAACCTGACAGCCGGTAATGCTACTTTGACCACGCTTAAGTACACAGCTACCTTCAATGTCGCTGTTCAAGCTATTGGAGAGAGCGTAAGTCTTGCTCTGCCTTCCGACGCAGCTAACGCCGCCTTCGGCAGCCCGACCACAGCTAACGCTATCGCTCAGGTCTACGAAGACGGTACAGCTGTCGATAACTCCACTGTAGGAGGTCTTGTAGCCAGCTACTCGCAACCGACTGGTGCAACCTCTCTAAGCTCGAACGCTTTCGCGCTTGGCATCAATCAGTCGCTTACCATCCCTGTGACCTACTCGTTCATTGTTACCAATCCTGGTGCTCACACCTATGCAGTTCAATTGCAAGGTATCAAGTGGGGTACGAATGGAACAGCAACGACGACAGCCAACTTCATGGCCGGTCAGACCACATGGAGGACGACTTCGATGTAAAGCTGATCTAGTACACCTCCTCGCAACGGGTTACAAAGTTGCAACAAAAACCGTCCCAAAAGGGCGGTTTTTGTTTTTCCGTATAATTGTGTACTATATAGATGTTATGCAAAAACTAACCAAGACGGTTTTCTGGATATCCGTTTCCGCTTTATTCCTCATCCCCTTATATGCCCTGATATTTGATACGGCCCTCTTGGCTCCTTTTGTAACAAGCAAGACCGTCTATTTCCGCATCTTGGTTGAGGTTGCTTTTATTGGCTGGACATTCCTGGTGGCAGTTGATCCAAAGTATCGTATCAAGTTTTCGGCTACGACTATCATAGTCACTGTTTTCGCCATAATCGCATTGGTAGCAGACCTTTTTGGAGTCCAGCCTTTAAAGAGCCTGCTTTCCAATCTCGATAGGATGGAAGGATGGATATTGATCATTCATTTATGGGCTTTCTATATAGCTTCCGTTGGGGTACTCGGATCTTTTCCGGAGAGCCGGAAGATATGGCATAGATTGTTCAATGTCTCGTTAGCTGTCGCCGCGATCGTTTCCATATATGGCCTGTTCCAGATTTGGGGTTGGGCGACTTACCACCAGTTAAGTTTCAGGATAGATGCTTCATTCGGAAACGCCGATTATCTAGCTATTTATCTTCTGTTTCATGCTTTCATTGCGGCTTGCATGTTCTTCATTGCTCGAGAAGGGAAGTTGAAATTCTCATCGGTCCTCAAATGGCTATATCCGCTCCTGGCTATAATATTCGTCTTTGATATTTATGAGACAGGCGACCGCGGCGTCTTATTGGGAGTTCTCATCGGTGCGATGGCGTCGCTCATAGCCTTTGCTATTTGGGGAAGGAATAAGTCACAGAAGTCCAGGATGTGGGCAGGGGGGATGGTCGTTATCATTCTGGTCGGGGGAATCGTGTTTTGGTCAGTCAGGAATACTTCGATTGTGAAGACCAATCCACTTCTTGGCAGGTTCGCTCAAATCTCGCTTACAAATGCCAGCGATCAGGGTCGGCTGTTCATATGGCCGATGGCTTTGAAAGGTGCCACAGCGCACCCCTTGCTCGGTTGGGGACAGGAGAATTTCAATTATGTCTTCGATTCCAATTACAACCCTTCGATGTATGGACAGGAACCGTGGTTTGATCGCGCGCATAATGGCTTCCTCGATTGGCTAATTGCTGGCGGCATTCTTGGACTTTTGGTATACGTTTCGCTTTACGTGTTCCTAATTATTAATATCTGGAAATCGAGTCTTGGATTTTCAGAAAAATGCGCATTTACTGGCCTGGTCGTCGGGTTGATCGTCAACGCGATGTTCACTTTCGATGTCTTGGCCAATTACGTCGGACTTTTCATGGCGCTCGCATTTTTCGAGACAGACAAGAAAGGAAGGGAAGCGCCAGCCATTGAGCAAATGGTCCAACCGATTTCGTCTCAATCGTCTGCTCCGCAATCACCATCCGTTCCCAAATATGTGGCGCTTTCAGTATATGCTGTGGTCTTTTTGGTATTCATGGTCTATGAATTCAATTGGCGTCCGATAATTGTGGCATCATACGGCAACGCCGCATTGGATACTTGCTCGTATCAATACCCCCGCCTAGATCTTTTTGAGAAGGCTTTTAACGTCGATACCTATGTTGCCAATCAAGATGTCAGGGAGAACTTTCATTCATGTACCGACATCATCATCTCCAATCCCAGTGTGGCCACAACAACCAAACAGGCGTTCTATAACATTTCTGTAAACCAGATCCAGAAGGAGATAAATGATGCACCGAATGATCCGCGGTCATATACAGACGCGGGATCGTTCTTTGATCAGATCGGGCGCTTCTCTCAAGCTGAACCATTCCTCGTCAAAGCACGCGAATTGATGCCGGGCAAAGAGACGATCTCTATCGAACTGGTCCTTAATTATTTATATCAAGGTAAGGTCAGTCAAGCCCTGCCGATCCTGAGTCAGCTCTACCAGACCAGTCCAGATTATGGTCCGGTCAAGCCGGCATACGGCATAGCCTTATTGATATCGAAGGATGCCCTATTGGCTAGCAAAGTCCTTTCAGATGACCCGCGTACTCTTGCTTTGGCACGCTCATACATTTTCTCTGGAAACGCTGTCCGAGCTATAACCTTGATCCAGGACTTCATTCCGCAAAGCGGGGACCCGAACACATTGTTACAGCGCGCTCGCGTGCTCTACGCATCTGGCGATGTTTCCGGATCGATAGCCGTGCTACGTCAGATAGAAGGCATGTATCCGCAATTCAAAGTCCAAGTTGATGCCGCCATCAATCAGGCAGAGGGGAGTACGACGCCGAAATATTGAAGATATCAGGCCTGAGGCCATTCCCAGGATAATTCGCACCAAGTCGAGGGTTTTTGAGGTATAATATTAGATACTTAAATAAAACAGGCCAATTAAAACTAAATATAAAATCACACCATGATCATAAAATCATTCACTAAGAGTTTCGCGCTAACCTTGTTCGGTCTGGCAATATTTGCGGTTGTAGGTGTGACTTCAATCAATGCTCATGCCGCCATGGTGCCTTCTCTATCATTGTCGCTGATAAACAACAATACCCAGGTACAGATGACGGTCATTGGGGCTAATCCAAATGCTCCTGTGATGTTCTATTACCCTTCGACCTCATCTGTCCTTTCAGCCAATCTCGGCGCGACCAATGCCAGCGGAAATTTTACAACGACCTTAAATCCGGTCGGGTATAACGTGACAGTGGGTGTTCCTACGTATGTCATGGTCGACGGAGCTCGATCCCAGTCCATCAACTGGCCGAACTTTAGCACGCAGAACTCCGGAACGACTGGGTACATCACGCTTAGCCAGTCCAACCTCAACCTGACCGTCGGGCAAGGAGCGTCTATTACGATATCTAGCAGTATCACGAATTATGGTTCGTTATCCATTCCCAGCAATACGAATCCGAACGTTGCTTCAGTGTCTGTTTCTGGTAATCAGATCGTGGTCAATGGCTTGACCATAGGATCGACCAATATCACGGTATGCGCCGTCAATGCGGGATGCGTCACGCTATTTGTAAACGTCCAGCAATCAAGCACGAATCAGGGAGGCCAAACCACCAGTCCCGGCACGATATCTTTCAGTCAGAGCAATGTCAATATGGCCATTGGACAGAGCCGGACAGTCTCTCTTTCTGGACCCGGCTCCTTTTATGTTTCGCTGAATTCTAACCTTGCCGCCGTTTCAACCAACGTGAACGGATCGATTCTCACCATAAATGCTCTTCAATCCGGGTCTGCTATTTTGAGTGTTTGTTCCGCCGGCAACGGTAGCACTAGTTGCGGCGCCGTTAACGTGACGATTGCTTCATCAGGAAACGTAGCGAATTCGACAATAGCCTCGACTACCGTTTATGCGAGTCCGAACAATCTGACTCTTTCAATCGGCCAGACGCAAACTGTCGCTCTGACTTCGTCGCAGAATGGCAGCGAAACATATTATGTAGGCTCCAACGCCAATTCGGGAATCGCCGTGGTCAATGTCAGTGGCAATAATGCGCTAGTGTCTGCCTCGAGTTACGGTGGCACCAATGTAACGATATGCGCGGTTGGTGTCAATAACTGCGCCAATTTGTATGTGTTTGTATCTCAAGGCGCTTCCGGTTCAGCTTCCGCTGTCACGACAGTGACCACACCGTTGGCTCTGACTTCTTTCTCCATTTCTTCCAATAATGTCAACAGCGCATTCATGGCCGCTGGAGACGCTTTGACTTTCACTTTTAACGCCAATCAGAGCATATCTATGCCGACAGTTACTATCAACGGGTCACAGATCGCGGTATATGGTTCGAATGCCGGTCCATATACAGTCATATATGCGATGACTGGGACCGAATCATTGCCGCTCACGATCTCCTTGAATATCGCTAATGCCGGAGGTGCTAGCGTGCGGCAGGTATTCACGATCGGAAATTCATCTTCTATCGCAGCCAGTGCGATGCCAAGCGTTACAACAGCCTCATGCCCGAATGGTTATACGTGTGTAGCTCAACCTGGAATATCTGGTTCGACGACAACCGCAGTTCCGTCAGCCTCAGCGGGCCCGTATTCCTTTAACAGATATCTGTATGCCGGCATGATGAAGCTTGGCGAGTCTGATCCGGACGTTTATGCTCTGCAACAACGTCTGAAAGCTGACGGCGTGTATGCCGGTCCGATCACCGGATATTTCGGGATTCAAACCCAAGCCGCAGTCGAGGCGTTCCAGAAGAAGCATGGACTTACGGCTCTCGGCGTCATCGGGCCTTCTACCAGAGCATTGCTTAATCAAGGGATATAAAGCCAGATAAGGCCACCGGAGCAACCATAGTCAAGGCCGCGTTCAACGCCTTAGTCGCTGACGATACGACGAAGTAGGGTATTGGATTTTTCGTGACAGTATTTTTTGCGTCACGCGTTTGCTTGACACGGCGTAAAAATGCGAATACGCTAAAGATGTTAATGTTAATCATGAAACAAGGAACTGAAAATTCACTGGCGATATTTGAGACGTATAAGATCCGTCGCATTTATGACGAACGAAAAGAGAAGTGGTATTTTTCCGTGATCGATATTGTCGCGGCTTTGACCGAACAACCCGACTTTAAACGGGCAAAAAGCTATTGGACGACGTTGAAAAATCGCTTAAAAAATGAAGGAAGTCAGTTGGTCACAAAATGTGACCAACTGAAGATGCAATCTGCTGATGGAAAGTTTTATCATACCGATGCCGCCGATGTGGAGACTATCTTGCGTCTAATCCAATCTGTGCCTAGCAAAAGGGCTGAACCGATAAAGCTTTGGTTAGCTCGGGTTGGTTACGAAAGAATGCAGGAGATGGCTGATCCGGAGATAGCATTGAATCGCGGTCGTCATTATTGGCAAAAGCAAGGCAGAAGCGAGAAGTGGATACAGCAGAGGATGACCGGACAGGAGACGAGAAACAAGCTCACTGATTACTGGAGCGGACATGGAGTAAAAAAAGGCCAGGAATTTGCCATTCTGACGAACATCATTCATGAAGAATGGAGCGATTTATCGGTGAAGGATCACAAGGTATTAAAGGGTTTGAAAACTCAGAATCTTCGAGATCACATGAGTGAAGAAGAGTTGATTTTTTCCGCTTTGGCGGAACTTTCAACGAGAAAGATAGCCGAGGTCGAAGGAGTAAAAGGTCTGGAGGCCAACAAGATTCCCGCCAGGAAAGGTGGTCGAATTGCCAAAGATGCCAGGTCCGCTTTGGAAGATAAAATCGGCAAGAGTGTGATCACTGGTCAAAATTTTTTACCAAAATCAAGTAATTAACTTCCAAGTTCGATGCCTTGGTCGGCGATGATACGACGAAGTAGGGTATAAGAATCTGGTGTGCTTGACTTTGGAATTAGTGCTTTGGTAGACTAGTATCACTGTCGCCCTTCGGGCAATCGAGATTCCCCTCAGTCGCATTCTGCGGTTGAGGGGTTTCGGCTTTAGTGAAAACTTTCCGGACGCGTGCCAAGATCAATTCGATTGTTTCCGGCGGAAGGATGGTTATCAGTCGAATACACCTCTTCTTGTCGAATGATCTGATCTGTGAAAGAAGGGCAATCCTACCTTGATCAGCCATGTTGAATTTGACCCTATAGAAATCTTCGACGATCCTGCTTGAAACCGAGATGCCATAGAAAGTTTCATTATTGATTCTCCGTATAACGATCACCGGTCTAGCGAAATCCCGGCCTTTTCCGTCGATTTCCGAACCGACATTTACCCCGACGCTCATTAGCCAGACGGCTCCTTGCTGAATAAATACACGCGCGGCATTTCGCTTTTGGATGTTACTCTTAAGATTGTGCCAATTATTGAAATCCTTGTCGTATTTTTCTTGGTTATCGTTATTCATATGCAAAGCGTATCATTGTGAAATGAAGAAACGTTCAAGAAAGGTTCAAGAAAGATTAAAAAATGTCTCAAAATCCGATAAAAAAAGGTTAAAAACGGAATGAAGATTTTTGGCTTTGAACATAGATATTCAGCTTATATTCTGTTACACTGACTAAAATCAAAGCCTCCACGGAAGTGCTTAGATTGTCCACCATCTGATGTCCAAAAGCCACGAAAATTACCGGGAATTGGTCCTGCGCATAGCCAAGACCGACTTCAAGCTCCGTTACCACGGCAGTGTCCTCGGCTATGTCTGGGTCATCTTGAAGCCGCTCCTCATGTTCAGCATCCTGAACTTCGTTTTTTCCTCCATCTTCAATTTCCGCAATTCAGGCACGCCGTACTATCCGCTGGAATTATTGACCGGACTTCTCCTGTTCCAATTCTTCTCCGAAGCCACCATGACCGGTCTCACTTCTCTTGTCGCCAAGGCGCAACTGGTGACGAAGATATATGTGCCCAGATGGACGATCGTCCTTGGCTCGACCATGAATGCCTTGTTCGTCTTCGGCATGAATCTCATCGTTCTGGCTCTTTTCTTCGCCCTCTACCATAAGATGCCGATGCCCGCGGGGATCGTCATGTTCATCGTATATGCCGTGCTCCTGTATATCTTGGCCGTAGCTTTTTCTTTCTTGACGGCGCCTTTCTACGTGCGTTTCCGCGACTTGTCGACCATTTGGGAAGTCCTGCTTTCCGTCTTGATGTATGCTTCGCCCATCATCTATCCTCTCACCACCTTGCCGGCCAAGTACAGGCAGATCATTTTACTGAATCCGCTTGCGTACATCATCAATTATTCCAAGGAAGGCCTGATCAACGGCAATTTCACTACTTTCTGGCACTTCATGGCCATGTTCGCCGGCATCGCTCTGGCGGCCGTCGTGGCCTTTTTAGTCTTCAGGAAGTACGAGAAGACCGTGGCGGAGATGATATAATCCTTTTCATGACCAAAGAAGAATTGGATTTCCTCATACAGCAGGGTGAAGGCTACAATCTCGAATTCAAGGAAAGCTTTAATCCGAGTCTGGCACGAGATATCTGTGCCATGGCTAATGCCGCAGGCGGGAAGATATTGATAGGTGTTACTGACCAAGGAAAACTCAAACAGGTTCCGTTCAGCAATAAGATCAGATCGGAGATCCAATCTCTAGTCAGGAATTTTGATCCTGACTTTGCAGTCAATGTGAGCGAACTTTATGGTATGGTTGTCATAGAGGTGCCGGAGGGCAAGAAGAAGCCTTATTCAACTGGCGGTAAATTCTATATGCGACAGGGTGCCAACAGTCAGCAATTATCCAGAGATGAGATCAAGGGCTTTTTTATCAGCGAAAGGTTGATGTCATATGACGAGATGCCTAATGAAAACTTCAGCTTTGACGATGATTTCAATGAGAATGCGTATAAGGGTTTCCTTTCAAAGATAGGTGTCGAAACCAAGTTAGGTCGAGAGGATATATTGAAGAATTTGGAATTATTCAACGGTGGAATATTGAAAAATGCGGGAGCGTTGCTGTTCTGCAAAAAGGCGACAAGTATTTCACGTAATGCGACCATCGTCTGTGCTCTCTTCATGGGCAAGACCAAGACAAAAGTGATCGATAGCAAAGAATTTGACGCTGATTTGCTTTCCAATTACACCTCGGCTTTCGATTATTTACGCTCCAAGCTGAACACTGAATACATCATGACCGGCGGTCCGCGTGAAGAGATATTGGAGTTGCCAGAGAAAGCTTTGAGGGAAGCTCTGCTGAATGCGATCGCGCATCGCGACTATTTTTCGAGCGCTAATATTCAAATCAGCATATATTCCGACAGGGTAGTTATCGACAATCCCGGCGGCTTGGTAGGCAAAATGAAAGTCGAAGATTTATACAAGAAGAGTTACCCCAGGAACAATCTACTGTTCGGTCTGATGCAGAGGATGGAACTGGTCGAGAAGATCGGTTCAGGGCTCCT
>PMZP01000008.1:1342-1689 GCA_003170325.1 Candidatus Tayloriibacteriota bacterium | reverse complement strand
TCGAACAAAGGAAGAAGCAGTATAATATGGTTGGTGTAAATGTCCCTGATAAGTTGGGTGATAAGTTGGGTGATAAGTTGGGTGATAAGTTGGGTGAAAATCAGAGAAAGATTGTTGAAATCATGAGGAATAACAGTACTGTAACAATACCAGAGTTGTCCAAAAAGCTGGATATATCAACAACTGCCATAGAGAATAACTTGGCGAAACTGAAGGAATTGGGGATTATTATGCGTATCGGCCCCGATAAAGGCGGATATTGGGAAATCATAAAATAAAACCATGAACAGCCAAAATCAAACCGCCATCTCCGTCCGGAACGTCTTCAAGCAGTTCACTATCCCGCA
>PMZP01000008.1:0-1287 GCA_003170325.1 Candidatus Tayloriibacteriota bacterium | reverse complement strand
GCCGGCGTTTACACTGCCAATAAAGGATCCGTTAAGCTGAATGGCCTGGTCTCGCCCTTCCTCGAGCTCGGTATCGGCTTCAACCCCGAGCTCTCCGGTCGCGATAATATCTATCTGAACGCCACTGTCCTCGGTCTTTGCGAGAAGGAGATAGACGCCAAATTCGATTCCATCGTGGCCTTCTCCGAGCTCGAGCGCTTCATCGACCAGAAGATCAAGAATTATTCGAGCGGCATGCAAGTCCGCCTGGCCTTCGCCGTGGCCATCAACGTCGATCCCGAAATCCTGCTGGTGGACGAAGCCCTCGCGGTGGGCGACATTTATTTTCGCCAGCGCTGCATGCGCAAGGTTCACGAACTCCGCCAGCGCGGCATCACCATCCTGTTCGTGTCGCACGCGGTGAGCGACGTCAAGGCCATCGGCGACCGCGTCCTCTGGCTGGATCACGGGCGCATGATCGATGTCGGCGAACCCGACCGCGTGGTATCCAAATACCTGGCCGCGATGACGGAGAAGGATTCCACCTACCTGCTGTCGAAATCGGTGGCCGATCCGCAACCGCGCCGCGGCGGGCCGGTGCAGGCGCCGGAGATCGTCGAAACGATCCCCAATATCGACCATCGTTTCGGCGATGGCCGCGCCGANNTGGATTTTTCCGGCACCAATACGGCGCGCGAAGGCTACGAGCTGGCCGCGCTCCAGGCGGGCGACATCACCACGGTGGATTTCTACCTGGAGCTGCCCGAACTGTATCCGGCTTCCTTTTCTTTTTCCCCGGCGATTGCCGATGGGACGCTGATGGGCTACCAGATGTGCGATTGGATCGACAACGCCATCACGCTGCAAATGGGCCGCTCCGAGGCCCAGGTTTACGGCTACGTGCACCTGCCCTGCCGCGTGGAAGTCAACGGGCGCATACGCACGGAGCGTCCACTGGAGAGTCACCTTGGCTGAGTTCACAGGCGAACGGCTGATCCCCGGCGAGGTCGATATCGACCTGCTCAACGAGCACATGGCGCGCTACCACTTCGCCGTGCGCCTGGCGCGCGGCAAACGCGTGCTGGATGCCGGCTGCGGCGCCGGCTACGGATCGGCGGAATTAGCCGGCGCGGCGGAAAGCGTCACCGGCATCGACATCGCGCCAGTAGCGGTGGAATACGCCCGCGCCCACTACGCGCTGCCCAACCTGGCCTTCGAGGAGGCATCGTGCACCCAACTGCCCTTCGCCGATGGCGCCTTCGACCTGGTGGTGGCGTTCGAAGTGATCGAGCACCTGGAGAACTGGCG